>CACYDK010000093.1 GCA_902773155.1 uncultured Ruminococcus sp. | reverse complement strand
TTTCTTTTTGGAGCGGATGATGGGAATCGAACCCACACGATCAGCTTGGAAGGCTGAAGTTCTACCACTAAACTACATCCGCTTATTTCGAACATTGCCATTATATCAAAAAGAAGCTGGTTTGTCAATATTTTCGCGGCGAAAAAATTTTTGGATCGCTTATTAAAAATTTGGCCACATAACTGTTGTAAAAATTTCGCAAATATTCTATAATTCTTTAGGAAATCAAGTCACAAAACAACTATTTCCGAGGTTAAAGATTTAAGAAAGATTTTTTGAGGAACAAAATGCTGCAGTTTTATCTCACCTTAGCTGAGACTGACGATGATAAAATAAAATTCGAGCGGCTTTATAACCGCTACAAGGGGCTTATGCTAAGCTGTGCTTATGATATCTTACGCGACTCTGATTTAGCCGAGGACGCCGTTCACAACGCCTTTTTGCGCGTGCTTAAGAACCTTTCTAAGGTCGGTGAGCTCGACAGTCCCCACACACGCTCCTTTCTTGTCATTATCACCGAGAACGTCTCGAAGTCGATGTATTCCCAAAGGAAACGCCGGTCAACTATTCCGCTGGAGGAGGCCTATTCATGTCATGACGTAGGCGAAACGCCCGAAAGCTCGCTGAATGCTAAAATCCTCGCGGAAAAAATCGCCGCTCTGCCCGAAATCTATAGCCGCGTTATGCTGCTTAAATATCTTAACGACCTCAGCGACAAGGAAATTGCCTCTGCGCTCGCGATTTCACAACCCGCAGTCAGAAAACGTCTCCAACGCGCGCGGGAACTGCTCAGAATAAGTCTGGAGGAATGAGTATGGAAAAAATAATAACCGATGAGCTTCTCACAGACGCTCTGAAAATATATGAGGCTAATATGCTTTCTAACCTGCCTCAGCACGATATAATTCCTTCAAAGAAATTTGAGCGCAGGATGGAGCGAATGATAAAGTCGCAGTCCGGCATTTATTACCGTATGACCTGTACAAGAGCACGACGTGCCATTGCGATCGCGGCCGCGGTAGCGATTTTGATCGCTTCGGTGATGAGCGTCGGAGCGGTGCGCGAGGCGATTTTCAACTTCTTCGTGTCCCGCTCGGCTAACGTCGACTACATCGAGTACAATACGGAGGCCGAATCTTATCCGGCGGAGCTTTCCTCTAAGTACTCTCCGGAATACATCCCCGAGGGTTACGAGCTGTCAGACGAGTATTCCGACGCCACGACCGCGCTCGAGCTCTACACCTGCGGCGATAATTATCTTAAGATACAGCAGTTCGTCAAGGGCGTCTATGTTGCGGCCTCGGATAACGAGTTCTCTCAGATAAAAACCCGTTCAAAGGATGGCGCGGACTATATCATACGCACAGACGGCGACGGAGCCTATATGATTGTGTTTGAAAAGTACGGATATGTTTTCGAGCTTGTTGGCTTCCTTCCGGAGGACGAAATGCTTAAAATCGCCGGTTCAATAGGGGGTAGGTTATGAAAAAATTAATTGCGCTATTGGTAGCTATTCTTATGTGCCTCAGCGTATTTCCTGCCGCAGCCGCCGAAGCCTATGAGCCTTCGGCCGTCGGGGACTCTGAGGCCACTATGGATAATATCGGCGAGCTTTCCTCGGGATATGAGGTTTTTTACGATACCGGTAATCCGGTTTCCGATGTAAGATACGAACGTGTTATCGGAAGCGTTTTCTTCGATACCGACACGGTAGAGCTCGGAATATATGTATATAACGGAGAGTCGTACGTTGCCCTCGAGCAAGCCTACGGAACCGTGATCGGCGACGACGATATGGACGAGGTGCTCACTATGATAAACGGGCACCAGTCGATCGGTTACGAGGCCTTCGCCGGCTGGAACGTTTTCTATAACTATGAGGACGAGCCTACGGAACTCCCGACAGAGCCCGGTGAGGATATCCTCCCGACCGAGGCTCCTACGCTTTTTCCGACAGAGTACGTAACCGACGATCCCTCGATCGGAGGTAACTCCGGAGATACGGACATTGGCGATAACGCCCCGGAGGGCAGCCCCGATCCGCCTGACGAGCCCGGAGGAGCTGCTGACGACAACACCGAACCACTTGAAACCGACCCTCCGGCAGAAGAGCCCCCGGTGCCCACGGAATGCCCGACGGAAGCTGCTACACAGGCTCCTACAATCGTGCCGCCTTTCCCGACAGAGGCGCCGACCGCCACTCCTTCTCCCGCACCGACAAAGGAAAACGAAAGCAAAATTATTGATGATAGCACTGCGGAGATCGTAGCGGCCGCCGTAAAGGCCGGCAAGACCTTCGTAATACATTACTCAAATCCCAAAAATAAAAAGGTCAGCTTTACCTCCACGAACAAAAGCGTGGTAAAAGTCAGCTCAAAGGGTAAGGTGACCGCCTTGAAGAAGGGCTTCGCCTTTATAATCCTCAAAATCGGAAAAAGCTCACGCAGGATTTCGGTCAGCGTCGTCTCCTCGCCCAGACTCAGCAAAAGCTCGCTTAGAATAAAGCGCGGAAGCGCAAAGACGATCAAAATAATCGGTAAGGCCGCTTCCGTCAGGAACAAATACAAAAACACAAAATACGCGAAAATCACCTCAAAACGAACGGCGAAGAAGCTCAGGATCAAGGCTTTGCGAAGGGGCAAAACCACTCTTAAGATTCGCGTAAATGGACTTGTTCTCAAGCTGAAAGTAAAAATTGTTTGATTCTTTGTCACAAATGATCGCTCCGCTGGGTTACATAAGTAAGAGGTTTTGAAATTAACATGAAGGAGTGATTATTATGAAGAAAACCTTATCGCTGTTGCTTTCTCTGCTGATGCTGTTCTCGGCGTTTCCGGTTATCGCGTCCGCCGAAAGCCCGGGCGAATACGGAATAGGCGGATACGAGAGCCTGCAAATTCTGGTCGCGGGTTATTCCGTTGATTTTGAGCGCGGGGACGATGAGTACATAGTCAGCCACTGGGATTTGAATTCCTACAAGGCCTACAAAAGCGCCTACGACGAGGCTAACGAAGTGCTGAAAAACGAGAAGAGCACCGAGGCCGATTTTGACGCGGCCTATGATAAGCTCTACAACGCCCACGAGGCGCTGATCGTGCTCACAATGGCTCCGACCCAGAACACGAATTTCACCGAAACCGCGACCGACCCCGCTGAAAATCAGGCGCCTACCGTGATCGCCACGGAGCTCCGCGAGTCGGAACCGCCTACCTCAGAGAGCACATATCCCACAGAGCCTAACACGAACCAGATTATCAATCCCGTTGATCCCGGCGACGACGCGGCCTTGAGAGCCGTGCAGGAGCGTTTTCCCTCCATAACCAAGCTCGATTCTCTCGGCAAGATCGGCCTCTATGCCGAGCTCTTCTACGAGCCCGGTGGTACCAAGGCTTTCGTGGATTGGGAGAATGAGTTTATTGTCGGAGAATACAGGTTTTACGAGAGCTGCGGCCATACCGGACAAAACGACACGTCCGACCTCGGACTGTTCATAGTTAGGGACAACAATGCCTACACGATCTCCGAGTACTACGATAAATACTATACGGATATGGACTATATTTATTCCCTGATCAAAGGCTACGACGGAATGCTGTCCTTCCGTGTTGAGAAGCTCGAGACGGCAACCGATAATACCGAACCCGAAGCCAACATTCCAGTACCGTCCACAGCTCCCCAGGCCGAGACTGTAGAGGCGCCCACAGAGGCTCCCACAAGCAACGTGATCTATACGCTCAAGGAATATATTTCTAAAAAGGAAAATAAGAGCTACGAATTAATAAGGCTCGACCGCTGTGACGAGCTCACCCGGGGGCTTTATCTTGTGCACTACCGCCTGCACGGCTTTATGTATTCCGAGTACTACGCCTATATGTCGATCGGAAAATATCTCTACAAGTCGGGACCTCCCTTCTGCGAGATATACGATTATGAGGGCGGGCGGCTCTACAGCATTGAAAAGGCCTACGAAAATGGTGTTATAGGCTCTAAGGAGCTCAAGCTGATTTCAAAATACCTCGGAGATTCCTTTAAGCTAAACAAGGTCAAGACGACTCCGGGCGATATCGACGCGGGAGCTCTTGTATACTCGCTCGCCGGAAATAAACCTAAGAGCTCCGACAAAAGCGTGCTCCGTATCGGCAAGAAGGGCGAGCTTATCGGACTCAGAAAGGGTACGGCGACAGTCACGGCGCTTTCCAATAGCGGAAAGAAGCACAGCCTGAGCGTAACCGTGACCCGCGATCCGAGGCTTATGCGCTACAATAAGGTCGTAAAGACAGTGAATGTCAGAAAGGGCAAGAGCCTTAAGGTTCGCGTAGACGGACTAGTCACCTCGATGAAAATGAGCTTCAAGAATACCAAAACCGCGAAAATCACGCGGGAAAAAGAGGTTGATTACATAGCCGTCAGGGGACTGCGCTGCGGAAAAACAACGCTCAAGGTAAGGCTGAACGGCAGCGTAGAGCTCAAGCTTAAGGTTAAAGTATTCAGCCTAAAAGAATGAAAAAACATTTTGGCAGCAGCCCGGTGTTTTAATAGTTTAATACAAACAAAAACGTGGTCGAGAAACCGGTTATCCGGCGCCTCGGCCACAGTTTATTTTATACTTTTCTCAGTTCTTGATCGAGTTGATCAGTCCGCCCTTGGCGATAATGTTCTGGATGAACTCGGGGAAGGGCTCGCCCTGAAAGGTCTCGCCGGTCGTCTCGTCGGTGATAACTCCTGTGTTGAAATCAACGCTTACCTCGTCGCCGTCGCGGATCGCCTCAGCGGCGGCCGGACACTCGAGGATCGGAAGTCCGATGTTGATGGAGTTTCTGTAGAATATCCTAGCAAAGCTCGAGGCGATAACGCAGCTTATTCCGGAAGCCTTGATCGCGATAGGAGCGTGCTCTCGCGACGAACCGCAGCCAAAGTTCTTTGTGGCGACCATGATATCGCCGCCCTGAACCTTGTTTACAAACTCCTTGTCTATATCCTCCATGCAGTGAGCGGCAAGCTCCTTGTGAGAGGCTGTGTTTAAATAACGAGCGGGAATGATTACGTCGGTGTCGACGTTGTCTCCAAATTTATGTACTCTGCCCTTGACGTCCATTGTACTCCTCCTTACTTTACCTTTGCGGGGTCTGTGATGTAGCCTGTCACGGCGCTCGCGGCGGCTACCGCGGGGCTTGCGAGGTAAACCTCGCTGTCTACGTGACCCATACGTCCTACGAAGTTGCGGTTTGTTGTGCTAACGGCTCTCTCGCCGGCGGCTAAGATTCCCATATGTCCGCCGAGACACGGGCCGCAGGTCGGGGTGGAAACGACCGCTCCGGCGTTCACGAATATGTCAAACAGACCCTCGTGCATAGCCTGCAGCCAGATCTTCTGAGTTCCGGGAATCACGATACAGCGCACGCCCTTGGCGAGCTTTTTACCGTTCATTACCTCTGCGGCGGCTCTAAGGTCTGATATCCTGCCGTTTGTGCACGAGCCGATAACTACCTGGTCGATCTTTACCTCGTCATCGCCGATTTCGTCGACGGTTCGGGTGTTCTCAGGAAGATGGGGGAAGGCGACGGTGGGACGGATCTCGCTCAGATCAATGGTGTACTCCTCGTCGTATACAGCGTCGTCGTCGGCTGTGTATTCAACAGCCGTTCCCTGATACCTGCCGTCGCAGTACTCGCGGGTGATCTCGTCAACGGGGAAGATGCCGTTTTTAGCTCCGGCCTCGATCGCCATATTCGCAATACAGAGCCTGTCGTCGATATTCAGGTACTTAACGCCCTCCCCGGTAAACTCCATAGATTTGTACAGAGCGCCGTCAACGCCGATCTTGCCGATGATGTGCAGAATGACGTCCTTGCCCGAAACATAGCCCTGAGGCTTGCCTGTGAGGTTGAATTTGATGGCGGACGGAACCTTGAACCAGGCCTTGCCGCTCATCATTCCGGCGCACATATCCGTGGAGCCGACTCCGGTCGAAAAAGCTCCGAGCGCGCCGTAGGTGCAGGTGTGCGAGTCCGCTCCGATACAAAGGCAACCTGGGCCTACCAAGCCCATTTCGGGGAGAAGCGCGTGCTCGATCCCCATCTCGCCGACGTCGCGGTAGTTCGTGATATCGTACTTGTCAGCGAACTGACGTACCTGCTTTACGTGAGTGGCGGATTTTATGTCCTTGTTGGGTGTGAAATGATCCATAATCATAGCGATTTTGGTGTTGTCAAAAACCGAGGTCGCGCCGTTTTCCTCAAAAACGTTGATGGCCACCGGAGTGGTGACGTCGTTGCCCAAAACCATATCGAGCTTAGCCTCGATGAGCTGGCCGGCCTTGACCTCCGAGAGTCCCGCGTGAGCCGCAAGGATCTTCTGAGACATAGTCATTCCCATAATAATACAACTCCCTTGATTAAAATATGCAACTTAATAATACATATTAAGCCGAGAAAAGATTGTAAACTGCGCTACAATTCAACCGATAAAAAACACCGGCGGTCACGCATCTGTTGAGGTATGAAAAAAATATAAGAATAATGAAACTTTTTTACTTGTTTTTGACACTACTATAGTGTAAGCTGAAAAATATAGCGAATCCGTATTAAAGGAGAAGAAGAAAATGAAAGTATTAGCTAGGGTATTGGGATTCATCTCGGCGACGGTCATATGTGCATCGGCGGTTGTCGTTCCGACCGCGGCGTCAGCCGCTGAGATCGAGACTAAAACAGCGAAAATACACCGCTACGAGTCCGTGGATTTTTATTATACTTACGCTAAGCAGCACAATTTTAAGGTGAAGATTACCAACAATAAGAATAAATATCTTGACGCCAAGCTCAGTTTTGACGACGCCGAAAACGGCTCATCTTTTGAGCTTCAGGTTACGGGACTCAAAAAGACTCCCCGCAAGAACGCTCCTATTGTAAAGGTTTATTACAAAAACCAAAAGGGCAAAAGCGTTGTTATCGCCAAAGCAAGGGTAAAGGTAAGCGGTAAAATGATCAAACAAAGCTTTAAGAACGTAACACTTAATCCCGGTACGGTCAAGCCTGCGCAGAAGCTTAAAGGCTACTACCCTAATTGCGAGGAGATAGTATCAGATGAGAGCGTCTTTGAGTTTGGAGCCGACAGCCCTTATATCACTAACGACATCTTTAACGGCGAAAGCTCACTGAAAGATTACATAAAGGGCGTCAAAAAGGGCACGGCTACCGTATCTTACCTGCTAAAGGGTTATAATGTCAAGCTCGGCGAGTACAAGGTCACAGTCAAGGACGTAAAGACAACCATTAAAAAGAAGTACAAAACGATCAACCTTAACTATTCCGACAGCAAGAAATGCGACAAAAACCAATTCTATACCGCTCTTATACTCAATAACTACCATGCCGGGGCTGTTTATACGACCAAAATCTCTGACGGGAGCGTGCTTTCAGCTAAGACGGTGAAGAAGGGCAAGATAAGCCCCAACACAAACGAGCTTCTCACCGCGGAAAAGGTCGGCGAGACCAAGGTGACCGTGTACGAGCAAAAGAATGGGTCCTCAAAAAAGACTAAGGTCGGTACGGTCAGCGTAAAGGTTAGTACTTGTCCGCAAACGCCCTGAGTTTTTTCTCATCAGGGTCGCCGTTGAGAATCTCGCCCTCGATGATCTCCGCATTAGGCGCGCTGGGCTGCAGTGAAGCTACTGCCTTGCCAAAGCCCGAGCTGCCGGAGGTTGCGAACAGCACGATCTTCTTGCCGCTGAAATCGTAGGCTTCGAGGAAGGTGTTGATGATCGTCGGAGCGATATACCACCAAATCGGGAAGCCTATAAATATGGTATCATATTCGGCAATATTCGCGTCGGTATCGGCGAGCGCGGGACGGGAGGAGCTGTCGCGCATTTCAACGGAGCTTCTGCTACCCTTATCCATCCAGTTTAAGTCCGCTTTAGTGTATGCTACGGCGGGCTTTATTTCGTACAGATCCGCTCCGGCGGCGTTCGCTAAATTCTTAGCGACTCTCGCTGTAGTTCCGCTTGCGGAAAAATATGCTACTAATTTCTTACTCATTTTGTTTTCTCCTTAAAGGCTCTTTTTCAATACGGCAACAACGTCGTCGCGTGTGAATACCTTATAGCCGCCGTCGAGAATTATGGTCGCGTCGGCGATCGCTTCGATCATATCCTCGGTTACGCCCAATTCGCTGAGGTTCATAGCGACGCCGATTTTTTTCATCCAGCTTTCCATAGCGGCTAAGCCTTCGTTTGCTATCTCTTCATTGCTCTTGCCTTCGGTATTAACACCCCATACCTCTTTCGCAAAGCGGACAAACTTCGGCAGTCCGTAGGGCATGATTGTTTTGTAATAGGGGAGAGATACCGCCGCCAACGTCATACCGTGAGTCGCATCGGTAATAGCGCCTACCGCCTGACCGAGCATATGAACCATCCAGTCGGTTTCCTTACCGCAGGAAATCAGGGTATTCAGCGCCCATGTAGCCGTCCACATAATGTTGGAGCGCGCCTCGTAATCCTCGGGATTCTCAACAGCGATCAGCGAGCTGTGGATGACGGATTTCATAAGCGCCTCGGCGATGTAATCAGAGGTGTTGTCGTCCTCGCCGGAGAAATACTGCTCGCAGATGTGGTTGAAGATATCATAGATACCCGATACCATCTGACGCTTGGGTAAGGACATTGTGAACTTCGGGTTTAGGATAGAGAACTTCGGCATAACCTCCTCGCCGAAAACGTGACCGATCTGGAGTTTCTGCTCGTGGTTAGTGATGACCGAGCCGGCGTTCATTTCTGAGCCTGTGCCGGCCATCGTAAGAATACAGCCGAC
>CACYDK010000092.1 GCA_902773155.1 uncultured Ruminococcus sp. | reverse complement strand
TAGTATTATAATGGAAAAATCCGCTCAAATCAAGTGATAATCGACATTTTATTGTATATATTCCGGCGTTGTTCACTTTTTTAAAAAAAACGTATAGATTTATGATTGACTTTTCCGCCTTTTTAGTGTAATATTATTAAGGATATTTCTATAATGTAATTTTAATGCGCGTTTTGTCGCGTTTTTTTAACGTTTAAGAAGGAGGCAAGAGGATGTTTCGCAGTAAAAACAGAAAAATCAGCGCACGACTTTCCGCTGTTTTTCTAACGCTCCTTATAATTTTGTCCTCGCTTGTGTTCAGGCTCGGGTCTGATATAGCCGAGGTAGAGGCCGCTTCCGCGTCGCTTACGGGCTCTGAGAGCATAACGGTTCATCTCAAGGACAGCAATTGGCAGGGGTCGAAGATCCGCGTTAGATTCCTTAATTCAGGCGGAACAGAGCTTAGGAGCCGGGAGGTAAACCCGACCGGAAACAAGGTAACGGTTACCGGAGTCAGCAACGCCGCCAAGCTGGTTGTTGAAAAGCTCAACAGCAGCAAGAACACGTTGCTCACAGCTATGAAAAACGTGATTTCGGGCAATTCGACAAGCGACGTTGTGTTCTACGATAACTCGGCCTATAACTGGAGCACGCCAATGGCCTACGCCTGGAAAGGCAGCACCAACAACGGCTGGAACACGTCTGCCACTCATATGACCCAGGCCAGCGGCACTATGTACTATAAGGCGTTTACTGCCGGGGAGTATGAAAAGGTCATCTTCAACAAGGGCAACAGTACCAATCAGACCGCTAACCTCACGCTCACTCCGGCAACGGCGGCTTCGCCCAAATACTACGACCATAAGCAGAACAAGTGGGTCACTTACACCGACGTCGACAGAAGCGTTACAGTAAACGTCTCCGACCGTTACGGCGATGATCTGAACGATCTGTATATGACCTCAAAAACCTCCGCAAAGTGGAGTAAATACAATGCGAATACGCCAACTACTACGGTTTACTTTAAGCCCAGCTCGAATTGGAGCAGCGTATATGTCCACTATGACGACGATGACGACGAGCCCTTCGACGCAAGTGTTCAGATGACGCTCGCAAACTCCGACCCGGCGATTTATCAGGCTCAGGTTTACCTGGGGGCGATGGTTTCATTTTCAAACGCTCAGGAGCTTTCCAACTCGACAAAGATCGACTCGGGCTCGGTATTCGCCGACAGAGACGAGCCGGTTTTCGTGGCCGCTACCCGAAACTGGACGACCCTCGAGGACGCAAAAATCAAGAACGAGCGCCCGGTCGATATGACTATCACCAATAATAACTTTAATAATGTCAGCGGCCTTACGGTAGTCGGATTCGACGCAACCTACTACGACTACTACTCGAACAACGAGCGCACTCAGGGCTGGAAGCAAGGCCTCGTAGACGATAATTTCTCCGACGGTTATCGTAAGCAGTTCAGCAATCTCAATGACGAGATTATTGACATTGCAAAAACTGCCGCTAATTACAACTGGCGTTATCCGCTTGTTTTCGGCGATGATAACACAGCAGATTTCTTTATTAACGGTTACTATGACACCATAAAAAGCACCAGAAGCCCGTCGATCGATAAAGCGCGTTTTCAGGCCGCTAACAACTCCAACTTCCTCGGAGGACCCGACCGAAGCGTGCTCGGCCTGGTAAAGCCGAAGCTAATAAACTCCGACCTCTACGTAACCGATACGCTCAAGGCTCCGTATTTTGACAACGAGTGGCTGAAGGAGACCTCGACGAGCGACAAAGAGGTTCTGTACATAATTGATAATAATAATTACGGCAAGGATGGAATCTACGCTAACTTCTGGGTAGGCTCGGATGTTCTGAAGGATATTCATCCCGAGCAGGTGACCGATACGGCGGTTGCAATTAGCGGAGTATCGGGAAAGATTTACCGCTATGTTGTAGATAAAAAATACACGAGCGTACAGCTTTCGCATTCTACAAATTACGGCAGCAAATTCTATGAATACATGGCAAACGGCACTCAATATGTGCTCAGTAACGAGACTGGCGTCGTAAAGACAAGCGGCAACACCGTTTCTTCTTCAACCTATAAGTCCGGAATCCAGCAGGTCGAGGGAAGCCCCAGAGCCAAGATCATCGGCTCAAAATTCCCCTTCGTCGAGACCACCGACGCAGCTACCGGAGTTAAAAGCTATGTGTTTGACTCAAAAGGCAGTACACGCTATGACAATATCAAGTTTAACTGGGATGATAATAAGGTTGAGTATTACTCCGGGGACGGTGTAACGAATAAGCTACTTAAGAAAGCAAACGGCACATATGAAAACGGCTTTTTCCCGATGAACCAGCCTACTGATAATACCAGAAACTACGGCTTCGGAATGAGGGTCGATATGGACTTTACCCTCCCGATGAACGGAATGCTCACCAGTACCAAGTCGGCCAAGTTTGAATACTCCGGAGACGACGACGTCTGGGTATTCATCGACAACCAGCTCGTGCTCGACATCGGCGGAGCTCATAAGCCCACAACGGGAAGCATAGACTTCGGCGCGGGCACTAACCTCGCTACCGCTACCACCAACACGGTCTACGGCGAATTCAACTCGACCGAAAAAACGACAACGGTTTACGAATTCGTAATGAATAAGAGCCTTGTTGACGGTAAAGGCTTCCTTGAAAAATGGAGCGGCGGCCAGTATCCCGGAAGCGGCAGTATAGCGTGGAGCTCTCTCAGCGGCAAGGCCTTCTATACCTCCGGTAAGGTTGACTCCGTCGCGGACAACAACTTCGCTTCCTATGACGACGCCAGCGGAAAGCGCCATATTTTCGTTGTAAACGACGGCAATAAGAGCGACGTAGCGATTTACGCTACGGACAACGTGCTTGGTAATTGGGGCGACTGTACGCCGGGCAATTCGACCTACACAAGTAAGGTAACTATAAATACAAAAACTATGCGAGAGACGATCAGCCTTACAGATACAGATAAGAACGGCGCATCCGTCTCAAAACAGTTTGCCATAAACAACACCGACCCCACAAAGAAACACCATATGACGGTATTCTATATGGAGCGCGGTACCAACGACTCAAACCTCAAAATAGAATTCTCCATGCAGCCCGTAATGAATGAGCTCCATGTTTACAAGGAGGTCGAGATAGACGACATCAACGAGAAGCTTGAGACCGAGGTTGAAAACACAGCAAAGACCACCGATTTTGGTTATTCTCTGACTAATGCCGGAACGCTTTACGGCTCAGATAAAACCGGCGGCAAGGACTACACCTTCGTTTACGCCGACGATACCAAGGAAGTCAGAAAGATAACAAACGGTACATTTACTCTCCAAAACTACGACGCGGCCGTTTTCTCAAACGACAACGACCTAAAATACGGCAACAATATCGTCCTTAACGAAACACAGACCGCCCCTTATTCCTACGATACTGAGGTTACGCTCAAGGACATTATCAGCGGAGAGACGATACAAACCTTCAACAGCAAAAACACCAGCTTCCAGCTCAAAAATTCTCAGCAGGATGAAAACGAACGCACCGCGCTGATTGCGGAGTACACGAACAAACTCAAGACCGCGCCGATCAATCTGAGCAAAACTCTCCTCAAGGCGGACAACACCGCGTCCACCGACGATCCTGCGGTATTCGAGTTCCAGCTTCTGCTTGACGTAAATAACGACGGCACCCCCGAGGCTCACGATATCGCCTATGCCTACAGCTCGGATCCCGGCACCACATACATTGCCGAAAACGGCGTAGTGCATATGAGAGCTGACCAGCAGATCATATTCCCGGATATCCCGGTTGGAATGAAATACAAGATCACAGAATCCGCAAAGGCCGGTTACACGATCACGGTTAACGACAACAATGTAAAGACGGTAGCCGCGTCCGGCAACAACGTGAGCTACACCAACAAAACCATCATCCAGAGCGCGAACCTCTCGGCGTTCAAAAAGCTCGACAACGCGGCCTACGCAAACGGAAACCTCTTTAGCTTCAAGGCGGAGCTTTTGAAGCGTATCAAGAATCCGACCGAAACCGTGACTACGGGTATGGAGGCGATTTACGCCACTAACACAAAGAGCACGACCGACGCGGATGGTAAGGTCGAGTTTGACGCGTTCAATATCACTGCAAGCCTCGAGAACATCGGCGACTATATCTTTAAAATCACGGAGCTTCCCGACAACACAAAGCCGATGTATAACTTTGACTCAACGGTTTACTACGCAAAGATCAACGTTTCGGCAAATAACGTAGCGGCTCCCGTCTACTACACCGACGAGGCCTGTACAACGTTTGTCGGAACCGACGGCAGTACCGCCCCGACATTCGAAAACACCACCAAAAAGGGCAGTATAACCGTCAACAAGACCGACGTGAACGGTGATCCTGTGGCAGGAACTCAGTTTATGCTCATTAGGGTAAAATCCGAAGCCGATGTAGACGCGCTTCTGACTCCGGCTGTGATCAACGCCCTCCCCGACACGCATACGACTAAGGTAAGTACTACGCTTGATACGAACACGAACAAGGCCACGGCCAAGTTCGACGACCTCGAGCTCTACCGCTCAGTCGGAATGTTCCAAAGCAACGGCTCAGGCGGACTCGAGTGGGCGTCTGCCGTGACCGAAACCGAAAAGCAGGTCTACTGTATCTTCGAGTACAGCCCAACCTCGGGCTACAACCCGAACTACTCCAAGAAATACGTAGTCCTCGCGGACGAGACGAATCCGGAGTACACCTTCGGCGTGGTCGACACAAAGGCGATCCTCCCCAACTCCAGCGGCGAGGGTACCCTGGGCTTCACGATTTGGGGCTTGGGCATTATCGGAACGGGAGCTCTGCTCTCGGCGGCATACGGCTTAAGGCGAAAGCTTCGCCCCGTATATCGGTGCCGCCACACTAAATGAGTAACCAATGGTTTAATATTTAAAATAAATAAAAAAGGAGAAAACTAACAATGAAAGTCACAAAAAGAATTTTAGCAGTTGTACTTACAGTACTTATGCTCGCAATGCTCGTACCGGTTACGGCAAGCGCTTTGGACGGTGTTCCGACCACAGGCTACAAGGTAACAATCAACGGCAAGAAGGGCTTTACAGCTACTGTTTACAAGATTGCTGATTTCGACACAACAACAGGCGCGTTCTCAAACTTTGTTGAGAAGGAGGGTACCAGCATAGCTATAGAGAATGCTGTAAAGGCCGGCTACACAGGCAGCGAGGACAATCCCTCCGCAGCTCTTCTCGTAGCTGCTAACGCTCTTCCGGATACTGTGCTCACGCCGAAGAAGGTCGGCGATCCCGTTGCGTTTACATCAGCTACAGCTACTGATGTTAACCTTGCTTCCGCAGGCGTTTACTACGTAAAGTGGACGGCTCCCGGTAACGGAACCAAGGCTCAGAACAGCGTATTCGCAGTTCCTTATTACAATAACAACCAGTGGAACACAGCCGTTACTATCGCCGCAAGCAAGACGGCTATCGGTGATATCACAGACGGCAAGGTGTTCACAAACGCCACAACAGCAGAGTATATCACAGCTATGGTAGGCGCTGACGTTCCCTTTACTCTCACAGGTACTATCCCCGGATCCGCCGGAAACCCCGCTGACGAGTTAAAATTCACCGATAACATGACTCAGGGTCTTGAGATCAAGCTCGGAGCCGGAAACGCAGACGATATCGCAGTATTCGGCGTAGACGACGCAGGCACACCCACACCTCTCACCGCGACTACAAATTACACAAAGACAGTTGACACAACAAACAAGAAGAGCTTTGTGATCAGCTTTGACGCAACTCAACTTGGCACTCTTTACACAGCCGATTACAAGAGCATCAAGATCACTTACACAGCTAAGCTTACTTCTACAGGTGTAGTATACGGTAACACCGGCAACATCAATACCCTTACATACTACTACAAGAAGGGTAGTGATACATATTCGCACGATACCACAAGAACAGTAAAGACATTTGAGTTCAAGGTTAAAAAGACTGACGCTACAACAGGCGATGGCCTTCAGAATGCAAAGTTCGATATTTACAGCAACCAGGCCTGTACGACAGAAGTAAGAAACGACCTTATCACAGGAGAAAAAACAACTCCCGCTAACGGAACAGTTTCCTTCCAGGGACTCGAGGCCGGAACCTATTATGTAAAGGAGACCGACGCTCCCACGGGCTACGCCATCAACACTCACGTTTACACTGTTGTGATCGGAGATACCGGCGCCGTTACAGTTGACGGATCCGCTCTTACAGGCGACACTATCACAGTTCCCGATCCCAAGATCATCCTCCCCAACACCGGCGGAAACGGCACAATGATCTTCACGATCTGCGGCGCTTCTCTCATCGCCCTCGCAGGCGCTCTCTTCCTCATCTACAGAAAGAAGTCATCCGCTAAATAATTAAGAACAAGTACAAAATCCCGGCAGACTCGGTCTGCCGGGATTTCTTTTGTCAATTTATCAAAGGCGGTTATCGAATTATCGCGAAGACTACGGTTGCTATGTAAATCATAACCATCACAGCTCCCTCGATACGGCTGATTTTCTTTGTCAGCGAGAAAATGAGTGTTACTATCGAGACGAAAATAAGTATTCCCAGGTCGATCACCGAGGCGTAGTTTACGGCCATCGGGCGTATCGTGCCCGAAACTCCCAGGATAAGAAGCAGGTTGAAGATATTTGAGCCCACTACGTTGCCGACCGCGAGGTCGTTTTCGCCCTTTCGCGAGGCGACTACCGAGGTTACAAGCTCCGGCAGCGAGGTTCCTACCGCTACGATCGTTAGTCCTATCAGCGTCTCCGACATACCGAACGCCGCCGCTATGTCCTTAGCGTTATTTACGACTAGGTTGCCGCCGATTATAATGCACGCCAGTCCTATAGCTATAAAAAGCAGGCTTTTCCAGATGGGCATGGGCTTTTCGCCATCATCCTCCGTTTTGCTTTTTAGCGCCATTACGACGAGCATTATTATGTAAAGCACAAACAGAACCAACAGGATGATCGAAAACGGACGGCTCAGTGTTCCGATGTTCTCGGACATCGGCGTGCCGAAAAAGTCAAAGCCGGTGAAAATTTTGAGCCCTACCGCCGCGAACATCGCGAGCGTGATCACTATCGAAATAGGGAAGTCGCGCTTTAATATCCCCCGGTCGATCGGAATGGGGCGGATTAGCGCGCAAACTCCGAGCACCGCCAGCAGGTTGAAGATGTTCGAGCCCATAACGTTGCTGAAAGCTATTTCGTTAGAGCCGTTGATCGCCGCCGAGGAGCTTACCGCCAGTTCCGGAGCGCTTGTCCCCATCGCGACAATGGTGAGGCCGATGATAACGCCGGGAACCTTGAACGTCCTCGCCAGCGATGAGCTGCCGTCAACAAAGAGATCCGCGCCCTTTATAAGTCCGACAAAGCCGACGATCAGCAGGACAAAGTTCAAAAATATTTGCATTGTTTACTCCTTTTCCAACGTCCGCACACGCTTGTGCTTTTTGCTGTAGATAACAGAGAGGATGAACATCGTGTAAATGTACGCGACCGTAAGTGCGATGCAGACGTCGTTCTGTCTGTAAAGGAGCGCGATTGCCGCCGCGAACGCCGCCGACAGTCCGACCAGAGCGGATATGTATTTGGCGTTGGGCCTTTTGCACCCGTAGGCGAATTTTTCGAGGCTGAACAGAAAAATGTAGAAGATAAAGAACGACGAGACGAGGAATATGTTCTTAAGCACCGCGTCTATCTCGCTGTGCTTCATAAACTCCAGCGCTACAGCTATGTTATTGAGCGCTGTAATAAGGAATATATGAAGCAGCATATATCCGCTTCCGGTGACTTTCTGTTCGCGGTCGATTATGTGGTCGTAAAAATATCCGTAAATCAGGAAAAGCCCTGCAACGATCAGAAACGCCATAAGCGAAAAATAGGCGCTTCTAAGGGTAAAACCGCCCTTGAAATAGGTCGATACGCTTATTACCATCTCGCCGAAGGTGAACACGACAAAAAGCATGACCCTCTCGGTCAAATGGGTAAAATCAAAGGGCATCTGCTTTCTTATTTTTCTGCCGCCAAGTATCGAGGCCGCTACGCCAAAAAACATCGCCAGCGGCGACAGCACAAGCCCGGTAAGGCTGTAAATCGGCAGAGAAACGAACACGACAGCCGCCTCGCCCAGAAGAACGGCTACGTTGAGGCGGATATTAGCCCGAGCTGCGTCTGTGAGCTCGCCCCTGCTGAACAGCTTTATCAGGTACTGCGACGCCATATTCAGCAGTATCAGACCCCACGCGATATTGTACTGAAAGTAGTAGTCCTGCCACGCCGCCCGTGTTCCGTCGGCCATATAGTACAGCAGGTACATATTCACAAACAGCCCGATATGCTCCGCTATGCTTTTTGAGCCGTAGCGGTTCGTAAATCTCGTGGAGTGGTACCATATGCTCAGCGTTATCAGCGTTGTGAGAATATACGTAAGAAAGGTTTCGCCGCTCATAAACCCGCTCTCAACCGAGTTTATAAGCGAGTTGTTGCGTCCGATTATGTATACAAAAATAAGGTCGTAAATCAGCTCGATATACTCGACCTTTTTCTCTTCTTTTTTTAACAGATTAAGCATTTTTTTAAGATATCAGTTCACAGTAGTAAGTTTTCGGATCTCGTCGGGCGTGAGGTCGCGCCACATCCCCTTGTTGAGCTTGCCCATCTTAACGGAGCCGATAGCTATTCGGCGAAGCCTGAGCACCTCAAGTCCGCAGGCCTCGCAGAGCTTGCGTATCTCGCGGTTGCGACCCTCGCGCAGGACCATCTCGACGTCGGAGCGGTCGTCGCGCTTGTTCATTATACGCACCTCGCACGGAGCTGTCCTGCGGCCGTCGATAACTATACCGCCGCTGATTTTTTTAGCCTGCTCGTCGGTCATAACTGGCTTTACCGTAACGTGGTAAACCTTGTTGATTTCCTTTTTCGGGTGGGCGACCAGATTGGAGAACTCGCCGTCGTTAGTAAGCAGGATAAGCCCCTCGGAGTCCTTGTCCAGCCTGCCTACAGGATAAACCCTCTCGGGGATATCGCGCACAAGATCGGCTATGCATTTTCGCCCGCGCTCGTCCTTCATAGTCGTGACGATACCGCGGGGCTTGTTTAGCATTATGTAGCGTTTTCCGCCGCGCCGCTTCATAACGACGCGCTTGTTGTGCAGATAAATCTTATCGACCGCGGGATTTACCTTGTCGCCGAGTACGGCTGTTTTGCCGTTGACCTTGACGGCTCCGTGCTCAATGAGCTCCTCGGATTTTCTGCGCGAGGCAACTCCGCAGTCGGCCAGATATTTTTGCAGTCTGACTGTGTTGTATTTCATTTGAACATTCCTTTTCAGTAAGCCCTGATCGTGTGAGTTACAGCGATCCGCCCGTTAACTGTATAGACGATTTTTCCGACCGCCGCCCCGGGCTCTACGGGAGAGTAGAGAAAGTTTTCAGCGTAGATCACACGCCTGAGCCTGTCGCCCTTTTTGAGCACAAGCCCGGATATCTCCGCGCACCCGGCCGTTATCTTGTCGGTATCTCCGCCCACAGCGTCGATATCGAGCAACAGCTCGCTGTCGTCAAGCTTTGCAAAGCGCCGGCTTTTGAAGCCCTTGTCATAGAGCTTTATATGGTCGTTCCAGTCGTTTCTGTCGTTCAGCGTGACCGCGATAAGCCGCAGTCCGTCCTTTTCGGCGGCGGTAACAAGACATCTCCCGGCCGCTGTGGTGTAGCCGGTTTTTCCGCCGATACAGTACCTGTAAAGCGACAGGAGCCTGTTGTGGTTCGAGTAGGCCGCGCGCTTGGACGACGGTTTTATAAAATCCACCTGCGCGCTTTTCTCCCGCGTAAGCTTTTTGAACGCGCGGTTTTTGAGAGCCTCGGCCATAAGAAGCGCCATATCCGAGGCTGTGGTGTAGTGGTTTTCGTCGTCGAGTCCGCTCGGAGTCACGAAATGCGTGTGCTTCATCCCGATCTTGGAGGCTCGTCTGTTCATCAGCCGCGCGAATTTCTCTTGACTTCCTGCTACGGCGATAGCGACGGCGTTTGCCGCGTCGTTTCCAGAGCACATAAGAAGTCCCTTTGCAAGGTCGGAAAGCCTCAGCACCTCGCCGATTTTCAGGTACATGCTGCTTCCCTCGGCCGTCATTTCCTCGGTAAAGCGCACCTTTTTGTCATTCTTTTCGGCATATTCGAGCGCGAGCAGCGCGGTCATGATCTTTGTCGTGCTGGCCGGGCGCATACGCAGGTTTTCATTTTCGGCGTAAATCAGCTCTCTGTTTTGCGGACAATAGAGCACCGCCGCTTCGGCTGAGATATCCGGAGCGGAAAACACCTTGAGCGTGCCGCATAATAAAAGAGCAAACGTCAAAAACGCGCAGATAAGCCTTTTCATATAATCACCATTGGATTATATGAAAAGTTACAGCGGAAGATTACTCCTCTGCAGGAGCCTCTTCTTCGCTTTTCTTGTCCTTTTTGTCCTTTTTAAAGAGGGCGGTTACCTTGTCTACAAGGTCGGGAACTATACCGACGACCCTGTCTGTAGCTCCGTCGTATTTCTCGATAGGGAGAAGCTGAACGTTTCCGTTGCAGATCGCTAGGAAGGCAACAGGCTGGATTGTAACTCCCGCGCCGCTTCCTCCGCCAAAGCAGTCCTTGCTCTCCTTTTTTGTCGGCAGATCTGTTCCGCCGGAGGCAAAGCCGTAGCTGATTTTGGAAACGGGTATAACAACAGTGCCGTCGGGCGAGGTGATCGGATCGCCGATAATGGTGTTGACGTCTACCATTTCCTTGATCTTCTGCATGGTGGTATTCATTAAGCCGTTAATAGGATGATCCATAATTATTCTCCTTTTATTTATGAGTTTCTGATTTTTATAAGCAGTTTAAGCGCGTCTATCACCCTCGGTACGAGAGCTATTAGAAGCGAGAGTATGCGCGCCTTGATGTGAGCCTCGGCGTAGGCGCGGCTTTTGGGCTCGTCGGAAAAATCGGGAGCGGCGTTTATTTCGTAACGCTTAACCTTGACTATTCCCATAAGAATCCCGAGAGCGGGGTAGAGGGCTGTGCAAAGATAGCCGTATTTGATCGCCGAGTCGGCGGCGTCCTCGCCCGCAACCCTTATATCGAGTACAAGTTTTTTTACCCTCAGGGTCGAGAAAAGACCCTTAAGAGTTGAAGCGGCGAGCTTAGAGAGCTCCGACACTATGTTTACAAGGCCGGTAACGCCATGCTGCTTGTACAGCTTTTTTAGGGTAGAGGGCTGTTTTTCCTTTTCAGGCTCCGGCTCCGCGGGCTTTTCTTCTTTTTTCTTTTTTGAGCGTTTTTTCTTCGGCTTTTTGGGCTTCGGCGGAAGCAGTCTGAGCTTGATGAAGCCTATCCGTACGCTCAGCGAGAGCTCCTCGTCGAAAAGCGCGTAGATGTTGATGTTAAGGAGCGTAAGCAGAAAAAGGAAGCCCAGTATACCGAGTATTATATAAAGCGCAAGCAAGGAATCTCACTTTCTTCCTTATGTATTTTCCTCTGTTTCGCCGTCCGGCGCTTCCTCGTCCTCAGGAAGCGGCGGAAGCTCCTCGAGCGAGGAGATGTTGAAGCACCTGAGAAAATTCTCGGTCGTGCCGTAAATCAGCGGACGTCCCGGAAGCTCGAGCCTGCCCTTCTCCTCGATCAGATCCTTTGCGGTGAGCGAGCCGATAACGCCCGAGCAGTCGACGCCTCTTATTTGTTCGACAAAAGCCTTGGTAACAGGCTGGTTGTAAGCTATCACAGCCAGAACCTCGAGCGCCGCCTGAGAGAGCGGTGTGTTGCGGCGCAAATCCATAACGGTTCTTATCGCGGGAGCGAACTCCTTAACACTGACCATTTGGTAGCTGTTTTTGAGCTTAATAATTGTTATTCCCCGGCCGCTTTGCTGATATTCATCCATAAGCCGGTCGAGGTGCTCCTTGGCCTTTTCTTCGGAGATCTCAAGCGCGGCGGCGATCCTGCCCGGCTCTACAGACGAGCCGTTTGCAAAAAGTATGGCCTCGATCGCGCTGTTTATTCTGTCAGTTTTCATCTTCTGTCCTCAATCATATATACTTCGGCGT
>CACYDK010000091.1 GCA_902773155.1 uncultured Ruminococcus sp. | reverse complement strand
CGAGCACAAGACTGGTGCGGCGGTTGTTGATATTTTGAACGATCGTCGTGATCTCCGGATGTCTCGACAAAAGAGCGTTTATGAAGCTCCTTCGCGATTTGAATTCCTCCGTACCCGTAACGAGTACAACCATGATCTCTCCGCTCGAAAAACCCCTTTTTACGAGTACGTGACGTATAAAGCCGGTCATACGGTTTTCGTCGAAGGTTTTAAGCTTGAAGCTTTTTATAAGCTTCCTGATGGTAACGATGATTTCGTCGGCCTTTTCGTCCTCAATCAAGCAGTTATCCACCGGTACTATACGGTGGGTCGAGCTCTGGTAAACTCCTGAGACGATTCGGTTTTGTTTATCGCGCCCAAAGGCCGCCTGAACCTTATTTCTGTAGTGATAGGGGTTGTCCATCCCGATTATTCTGTTTACGTAGTGAAATCTGCCGAGCAATCTCACGACCTTGCTCATCTTGAACTCAAGCTGTTCCTCATAGCTGAGATTCTGAAGCTGACAGCCTCCGCATTTTTTGTAGAGCGGACATCTGGTTTCCTTTTCCATAACAATCTCCTGTTAAAATCATATACATAATTTTATCATATCGGCGCGCGCAGCACAATAGCGAAAAAATAAATCTTGATTTATTTAATGAATTGTAATACAATGTACTGGTATGAAAGGTCGATGAAAAATGTTAACACTTGATAAGATTTACCACGCGTCCAAAGTTCTTAAGGACGTGATCCATCCGACGACTATTGTAAAAGCTTCCGCGATCGATACCGAATGCGAGCTTTATTTAAAGCCTGAGTGCCTTCAGCTCACAGGTTCGTTTAAGCTCAGAGGCTCCGGATATAAGATATCCCAGCTCACTGAGGAGGAAAAGGCAAGAGGCGTTATAGCCTGCTCGGCCGGCAATCACGCTCAGGGCGTTGCTCTTGCCGCGACTAAATACGGTATAAAATCTCTTATTTGTCTTCCGGACGGAGCTCCAATCTCAAAGGTCGAGGCTACAAAGGGCTTTGGCGCCGAGGTTTGTATGGTGCCGGGCGTTTATGACGACGCTTACGCCGAGGCCTGCCGACTTCGCGACGAGCATAATTATACCTTTATTCATCCCTTCGATGATGAAAATGTAATCGCGGGACAGGGTACGATTGGTCTCGAGATCATGAATGAGATGAACGATGTAGACGCAGTTATCTGCGCTGTCGGCGGCGGCGGACTTATCTCCGGAGTTGCCTGCGCGATCAAGCATCTCAACCCCGAGGTTAAGGTTTACGGCGTTCAGGCCGAGGGAGCTCCTTCGATGGTGACATCCCTTAAAAACGGAGAGATTACCGCGCTCGAAAAGGTCGGTACTATCGCAGACGGTATTCAGGTAAAGGAGCCCGGACAGTACACCTTCGAGTATGTTAAGCAATATGTAGACGATATCGTTACGGTTTCCGACGACGAGATCTCCACCGCCATTCTTACCCTGATCGAAAAGCAGAAGATGGTTGCAGAGGGCGCCGGTGCCGCTCCTGTAGCAGCGGTTATGTTCAATAAGCTGCCGGTAAAGGGTAAAAAGGTTGTTTGCGTTGTCTCCGGCGGCAATATAGACGTTACCATCCTTAATCGCGTAATTAAGCGCGGACTCATAACAGCCGGACGTCAGCAGACGCTTTGTATCCAGCTCGACGACAAGCCCGGCCAGCTCCTCGGCGTATCCAAAATTATCGCCGAGCACGGCGGAAACGTAATCAGTATCCATCACGAGCGCGCGAGCGAGGGTGAAATCACAGACTGCATTCTCAGAATAGTTTTGGAAACAAAGAACTTCCAGCACGTGAAAGAGATTTCAGATTCTCTTACTAAGGCCGGATTCAGATTGGTATAAGGAGTAATAATCATGGAGAAAATCTACACAACAAACGCTCCCGACGCTATAGGTCCGTATAGCCAGGCTGTAAAGGTAAACGGACTTGTATTCACCTCGGGACAGATTGCGATCAATCCCGCTACAGGCAACGTAGAAGCCGAGACCATCGAGGCTCAGACCGAGCAGGTATGTTTAAACCTTAAGAATATCCTCGAGGCAGCCGGAAGCTCTCTCGAAAAGGCCGTAAAGACTGTGTGCTTCTTGGCTGATATGGGTGATTTCGCGGCCTTTAACGGAATCTACGGAAAGTATTTTACCGAAAAGCCCGCTCGTTCCTGCGTAGCTGTTAAACAGCTTCCAAAGAACGTACTTGTTGAGGTAGAGGTAATAGCAGAATTATAAAGGCAACAATGCGCGATTAACGGCGTAAGCCTTGCCTTTGATTGCTTAAATAACAAGAAAGGAGAACAAATCATGAAATACGTATGCGATGTATGCGGTTGGGAATATGACGAGGCTGTCGGCGATCCCGATAACGGTATCGCTCCCGGAACAAAATTCGAGGATTTACCCGACGATTTTGAGTGCCCCCTCTGCGGAGTAGGCAAGGACAGCTTTTCCGAGGCATAATAACAGCGTAAGGCCGGCTCGATCTGAGCCGGCTTTTTCGTTTTTTATTTGCTTTATGTTTTTTGAATTGGATAAAAATTATACAAAAATCCTTTGCCGATGATGATTTTTATATTGTGTTTAATTATTAGGTATGATATAATATCATAGAAAAATCATTGATCTTAAAATGCATCATTAAATATGGAAAGGGTGTAATTGATGATAATTAGGGACATTATTGATATTTTAGACGGAGAGATAATCTGCGAGGGCGATCTGGAGCAGGAGATACTTACGGCCTGCGGCTCGGATATGATGAGCGATGTTTTGGCGTTTGTAAAGGATCAGTCGGTACTTCTTACCGGCCTTGTTAATCCTCAGGTCGTCAGGACGGCGGAAATGATGGATATGGCTTGTATCGTTTTCGTTCGCGGAAAGGATCCCGACGAGTCCATAATCAATCTCGCGAAAACCCGCGGAATAACCCTTATAAAAACCCGTTACAGAATGTTTACCGCCTGCGGACGTCTTTACGCCAACGGTCTTTCGGGAGGTACGGCT
>CACYDK010000090.1 GCA_902773155.1 uncultured Ruminococcus sp. | reverse complement strand
GTCCGGTTCGCCGCAGAGGAGCAGCTTGTTGATATCGGTGTCGACGAAATCCGCGATATCGTCCACGAGATTCAGCGGAAGGCCAATCACGTCGGGCTCGATGTGGGTGTAGGCGTTCACCTTTCTGTCGGCAAAGATTTTGGCTCCGATACTGACAATCACGGTGATATTCGTAGGCCTGAGAAGCGAGTAGACCGGCTCGATGTATTTTGGATCGAGGTATGTGCGGCCGATCAGCTCGTCGCGGCTGTTCATTATCGCTCCGCCGTTGTAGCCCATATAGTAGCCGTTGTTTTCAAATATTTTTAGTTTTTTTGCAAAGGGTCTGACTCCGTAGGGGAGCCGTCCGGAGGCTACGGTGAGCAGGGCGCCGTTTTTTTGGGCGTTCAAAAGAGCCGCTTCGGTGCGCGGGGTTATCTCCTTTTTTGTGTTGAGAAGCGTGTCGTCGACATCGAACGCTATCAGCTTATACTTCATAATGATAGCCACAGCCTTTCCGCCCACGAAAATATATTTTCTTTACAAGCTTACCGTGGGCGGATAAGTAGTAAAGCGGCGGTCAGGCGCACATAGTCACGCTGTTTACGCTCTGAGCTGTCCGAGCACCTCGCCGACCTTATCGTGAAATACGAGGTTTGCTATAGCGTCCATAGGCGTTGGGTCGCGGTTTATGAGTACGATTTTGTCGCCGTTAAAATAGTGAACCATTCCGGCAGCAGGGTAAACCGTGAGGCTTGTGCCCGCGACGATAAGCACGTCGGCCTTGGATATCGCGTTTACGGCCGCGCGCACGGTTTTGTCGTCGAGCCCTTCCTCGTAGAGCACAACGTCGGGCTTTATTATCCCTCCGCACGAGCAGCGCGGCACGCCGTCGCTTTCCTTTATATATCGCGCGTCAAAGAATTTTCCGCAGGACATACAGTGGTTTTTGTGGACTGTACCGTGCAGCTCGTAAACCTTTTTGCTTCCGGCCTTCTGGTGGAGGCCGTCGATGTTCTGGGTAACAACGGCCTTCAGCTTTCCTGCCTGCTCAAGCTCGGCGAGCTTCAGGTGAGCGGCGTTCGGCATGATGTCGAGGGCGAGCATTTTGTCCTTATAAAAGCGGTAGAATTCCTCGACGTTTTTCATAAAGAAGGTGTGGCTCAGTATCTCCTCGGGCGGATAGTCGTATTTCTGGTTGTAGAGTCCGTCCACGCTCCTGAAATCCGGGATCCCGCTCTCGGTGCTTACTCCCGCTCCGCCAAAGAAAACGATGTTTCTGTGAGTGTCGATTATTGTTTGAAGTTCTGAAATACTTGACATAGTGCCTCCTGCATAACAAGAAAGGCGCGCCTTGCGCGCATTTCGCTACTCATCTACGTTGTATGGGTGTTGTTACCCAAAACAAGTTCCGGACAACACCTCAGCACGTTTCTGCGCAGCAGAAAACTGTGCGGAGAATATAAATTATATTTTGTTTGGTAGGAGCTACCTATATATCAAGGTTGCAAATATTACAAATAGTATAGTATTAATATTACTATTTGTCGTAATTTCCTACCAAATAAAAAGACAGAGCGCTCCCGAAAACCCGGAAGTGCTCTGAGGTCATCATAATATTACCGCGTATTATCAGGCGTTGTATGAGTAGTTGGGCGCTTCCTTGGTGATCTGGATATCGTGGGGATGACTTTCGCGAAGTCCGGAGGGAGATATGCGCACAAAGCGAGCCTTCTTGTGAAGCTCCTCGATAGTAGCGCAGCCTGTGTAGCCCATTCCGGCGCGGAGTCCGCCCATCATCTGGTAGATAGTGTCGGAGAGAAGTCCCTTGTAGGGAACTCGACCCTCGACGCCCTCGGGAACGAATTTTTTGTTTGCGGCCTGGAAGTAACGGTCGGAGCTGCCTCTGCCCATAGCGCCGAGCGAGCCCATTCCTCGGTAGGTCTTGAACTGACGACCCTGGAAGATCTCGTTTTCGCCGGGGCTTTCCTCACATCCGGCGACGAGCGAGCCGACCATACATACGCTTCCGCCTGCGGCGAGAGCCTTTACGATGTCGCCGCTATACTTGATACCGCCGTCGGCGATCACGGGGATGCCGTGCTTGGCGGCCGCGCAGGCAGCGTCATAAATCGCGGTTATCTGCGGAACGCCGATACCGGCCACGATTCTAGTGGTGCATATGGAGCCAGGGCCGATTCCGACCTTAACAGCGTCCGCGCCGGCGTCGATAAGCGCCTCGGCGGCCTCCGCTGTGGCGATGTTTCCGGCGATGAGCTGGAGCTCGGGATAGGCCTTCTTGACCTTTTTGACCGAGTTGACGATGTTTATGTTGTGGCCGTGGGCGGAGTCAAGACAGCACACATCCACGCCGGCCTCGATAAGAGCGGCGACTCTGTCGAGCACGTCGGCGGTTCCGCCGATCGCGGCTCCGCAAAGCAGACGTCCGTTTTCGTCGCGGGCGGAGTTCGGGTACTGAACGCTCTTCTCGATGTCCTTTATCGTGATGAGACCCTTGAGGTAGCCGTTTGAGTCGGTGATCGGGAGCTTCTCAATCCTGTGTACTCTAAGTATCTCCTGAGCCTGCTCGAGCGTTGTCCCAACGGGAGCGGTGATGAGCTCCTCCTTGGTCATGACCTCGCTGATTTTATTTCTGAAATCCTTCTGTTTTAAAAAGCGCATATCGCGGTTTGTGATAATTCCCACAAGCTTTCCGTTTTCGCAGATGGGCACGCCGCTGATCTTATACTTGGCCATAAGCGCGTCGGCGTCGCCTACGGTGCTGTCGGGCGAGAGGAAGAAGGGGTTAGCGATAACGCCGTTCTCGCTGCGTTTTACTCTGTCGACCATATCGGCCTGAGCCTCTATGCTCATGTTCTTGTGGATGATTCCGATACCGCCCTCTCTCGCTATCGCAATCGCCATCGCGGTTTCTGTTACAGTGTCCATAGCCGCTGTCATAATCGGAGTGTTGAGGTGGATTTTTTTAGTGAGGTTTGTTTCAACGCTCACGTTCCTCGGCTCTACGTCGGACTCGCCGGGAATAAGAAGCACGTCGTCAAAGGTAATACCCTGCTTGCCGAACTTTTCATCAAAGTTACTGTTTAACATTAAGCCATCTCCTTATCTGATAATTTGTCTAACATTATAACAAAACACGACCTGATGTGCAAGGAGAAAATTTAGGTTTTTATTTATTTTTTTCGTTAATATTGACAATCCCTTGCGTTAAGGCTAAAATATTTGAAAAACAAAACTATTATCGGAAGGATAATGAAAATGATTAGGAAAGTTTTCGCCTCAATGCTCGTGATCCTCTCGTTTTGCTCTGTTTTGGCCGGGTGCAACGAAAAGAGCGAAAAGCCCTCGGCTCCCGAAACGACGGCTCCCTCAGAGGAGCCCGCTAAAAAGGCAAAAAAGAGCTCCGAGCTCGAAAAATATCTCGACAGCTTTTATAAGGGCGACAGCGACCTCTACGGCGCGTGGAGGGTAAAGGGATCCAATCTTATCACTTATGTGCTCAGGAACGACGGCCTCGCAGAGCTCGCTATAGGCGGAGAGGGAGACCTCGCGCAGCTCGGTATCGACGAAAAAAAGCAGACCATTACGACTCAGCTTGTGTTCGGGATCAACGGAACATACAGCTACGACCTCAGAAAGGACGGCTCGCTTGTTCTCAGCTCGGACGACGATTCAATGACGCTTGAGCGAGCAGCGGACTTTACGCTCGTTCCCGACCCTCCCAAAGACCCCGAAACCGACAGCAAGCTTTTAGGCTGGTGGAAGAGCGAGGACGGACTCATCTGCTTCTTTGATAAAAACGGGACTATGTACACGAACGCGATCAGCATCGAGACCTGTTACACCTATTCGGCGAAAAACGGCAAGATTAAGGCGGTCTACGATTATCAGGGCGATATGAAGCTCGATTTTGAGTACTCCTTCAAAAAGGATAAGCTCATCTTTGACGGCACAGAGTACTCGCGCTTTACCCCCGAGGGGATCTGATATGCTGGTGAGCTGTCCGCGGTTCTGCCGCGAATTCCGCTGTATCGCCGGAGATTGCCCTGATACCTGCTGCGCGAAGTGGGAGATCGTCGTTGACGAAGCTTCCGCGCGCAAATACCGCGCTGCAGGGGGCGAAATCGGCGACAGACTCAGACAGGCGATGTACGAGGACGATGAGGGCGATACGGTTTTTAAAAACAAAAACGGCCGTTGCCCTTTTCTTAATCCGGATAACCTGTGCGACATATACTCCGCTCTCGGCGAAAAGGCTCTTTGCCGCACCTGCGAGAGATTTCCGCGCTACAGCGTCTCCTTTGGCGGATACGAGGAGAGGGGACTCTCGATGTCCTGTCCCGAGGCCGCGCGGCTGATAATTGAAAACGGCTTCGATTTCGAGACCGAGCTAGACGACCGCGAGCCGGATATCAACGAGCTCGACGCGGATCTGTACTTTCTTCTCAAGTCCGAGCGCGATAAAATCGCCCGTTTTTTTCAGGACAGTGTGAACGTCAATAAGCTTTCCGGGCTGCTCGAATACTCAAAAAAGCTCCGGGATTTCTGCAAAAACCCACGCGGAAGCGCTCCGAAGCTTACAAAAGGCGGCGCTTTGGAGGGAGCCATCCTCCCGAAAAAGCCCGAGCTGCTCAGCGAAAAGGGCAAAGCCCTCGAGGGGCTGCGCTTTGAGGGACAAGCCCTCGGCGAACACAGCCGCAATATTTTTCTATACTATTTATATCGCTATTTTCTCGCTTCCGTATATGACGGCGAGGTCGCGCTTCCGCTGAGGCTTGCCGTGGCCGCCGTTTTGAGCGCGGCCGCTCTGCCGTTTTCAATTGTTGAAAACGCGGTGCTGTTCAGCAGGGAGATAGAGCACTCCGAAAGCAATCTGCGCATGTTCGGGGAGTAATAACGAAAGCTGCCGGGCGGTTTATCCGTCCGGTTTTCTGCTGCGCGAAAACGCGCTTTACCTGTCTGAGTCGGTATAAATTCTTTATGATTGACTTTTAGCGCGGATTGGAGTACAATATACGATGAATATTTATGCTACTTGGAAAGGGTGGTAGGCTTGACGTTGATTATGGATATAGCGGTAGTGGCGCTCAGAATGCTGATGCCGCTTTACGTGCTTGTTATAGTCTATCAGTGCTACGCGTCAATGCGTCGCCGCCGCCGTCACGAGCGGCCGCTCGTGCTGTTTCGTGATGTTGACTCCGGGGAAAAGATCCCGGTATTGTTCTGGGAGAATTCTATCGGACGCAGCCGTGGCTCGGATATCATCATCGACGATTCGGCGGTTTCGCGCAATCACTGCGTGCTGCTTCGACGCAGAGAGGGCTGGTTCATAACCGACACCGGCTCGAAAACCGGTACGTATATTAACGGAAAACGCGTTTCGACCCGCAGAACGCAGGTCAACATCGACGATAGAGTAAGCCTCGGAAACCGTGAGTTCGAGTTTCTTCGCGGAGAGGAATTCCACGAGGAGCTGCAGTCGAGCTGGTTCTTCTCAAAGGTAAAGGACAAGCCGGCTATGAAGCCGTATAAGCTTCTTATCCTTATTACGTTTTTTCATATTTTTATGGGCGTACAGGCGACCTTCTGCGACGGAGCCAAGGACTACGATCCGCTTATTCTCTGCGGCGTTTTTGTCGCTGTGGAATGGCTCTTCTTTGTTGTTTCGACCGTCGCGCTTAAGCGCGTAGCG
>CACYDK010000089.1 GCA_902773155.1 uncultured Ruminococcus sp. | reverse complement strand
CCTTTATCGACGAGGGAAAGCCCTTCAATCCGCTTGAGAATACCGACCCGGACGTGAGTTTATCCGCCGAAGAGCGCCGCATCGGCGGGCTCGGAATATTTCTCGTAAAAAATATGATGGATATGTTAGATTATGAGTACAAGGACGGAAAAAACGTGGTTAAGATAAAAAAGAGTCTGTTGTAGTATTCTTACGCCGTTGTTTTGCGGCTAAAATCCATATGAGCTCCGGCTCTGCCCCTGGTTTACAAGGGCAGAGCTTTTCTTTTAATAGCTATTGATTTGAGGGCGTCCAATAACTTAGCCGAGCAGCGGAAGATACGGGAACTATTTTTCCCACATTATCCGTGGGAGTCATTTATTCTTTGGTGAAAATGAACAATTGTAAATAATCTCAAAATGTGGTAAATTATTAACAGGAAGCATTGCGCCTGTTTGGGCGCAGACATTTTTGAAAACGTGAAAAACAGGAGGTAAATGATGATAAGAAAGCTTACCGCGGCGTTTGTCGCGCTGCTGATTCTCCTTTCGACGGTCGTTATACAAGCGTCCGCTGCCGGAGAAAAGAAGTTCTTTTTTACCGACAACCAGGGCTGGGGCACCGTCTATGTTCATGCGTGGAAAACTTCCGGCTCGATAACTACCTGGCCGGGAAACAAGGTTACGGAAAAAAGCGTGAACGGCTACGGAGAGACAGTGTTTACCATCACTGTTCCGTCAGGCGCCACCGGTATCGTGATCAATTCCGGCGAGGGCGGCGCTCAGACGGTAGATATCACCGACTTTAATGTTACAGGCTATTACACAAAAGATAAGGATGTGGACTCCAAGGGAAAATTCTACGTTTATTCCTGGGATTCCGGCTCCTCGGGCGGTGGCGGCGGAACTACCACAGTGGATGAAAACGCGATTGTTTCAAACAACAGCAACGACAACGCCACCATCCTTCAGGCCTGGAACTGGAGCTACAGCAATATTACAAAGGAGATGAGCCGGATCGCCTCGCAGGGCTTCTCGGTCATCCAGATCTCTCCTCCAAACGAGATAAAAAAAGAAACCTCCGGCCATAAGGTCAACGGCGAGGAGAAAAACGGTTGGTGGATGTTCTATCAGCCGGCCGGTTTCCAGATCAACAACAGTCAGGGAAACGCTCTCGGAACAAAGTCAGAGCTAATCTCTATGGTTAACGCCGCTCACAAAAAGGGAATAAGAGTTATTGCCGACGCGGTAGTCAACCATATGGGAACCTGCGAGAACGAGGATGGTATGACCTCGGAGGATCCAATGGATCACCTCACGCCCGCAGCTCAGACATTCGAGCCGGAAATCTGCAATAACAAGCTGTTCCATTACCCTTGGTTTGATATGTCCTATAAGGAGGACCCCAAGCAGTTTGACCAGTATACAAGTACATACGACCTTACCCGCGGATGTACCTCGCGCCTTCCCGACCTCAAAACCGAGGACTCCCGTGTTCAGAGCGCGATATGCGACTACCTCAAAGAGCTTGTCGACGCCGGAATAGACGGTTTCCGCTTTGACGCGGCCAAGCACATCGAAACCGACAAGGATTGCTCCGGACTCGCTTCGAATTTCTGGAGTAATACCGTTACAGTCGCAAAAAACTACGCAAAGACAAAGTACGGCAAGGATCTTCTCTCTTACGGCGAAATCCTCAACACCTGCGGAGTAGGACGCTCCTACGACCATTATTATCCCTATATGAAGGTCACTGATTCCTCTATTTTCTGGCAGTTATCCTCAGCTGTAGATGAGGGAAGAGCAGACGCGGCCGTACCTATGGGAATGAAGAACGGTAGCAAGCAGAACACCGTGCTTTGGGATGAGTCGCACGACACCTTCGTAGACGGCTCTACCACCGGCTTCTCCTACGAAAAGAGAAACAAGCTTTGGGCTCTCATAGCCTCGCGCGACGGAGTGACCTCGCTCTATTTCGCGCGTCCAGCTAACACCGTAGGCGAGCTCAGCGGAATCACTCTCGGCGAAGCCCGCGAAACCGACTGGGCTTATTCTCCGGCTGTTGCAGCGGTCAATAAGTTCAACAACGCCTATGTCGGAAAGGGCGAATATCTGGGCTCCGAATCTGACGTTGCGGTAATCGGACGCGGTTCAAAAAGCGACAAGGGCGGCGCGGTGCTCGTAAATATGAAAGGCACCGACAGAAGCATTTCCGGAGTTACGCTCAACACCGTAGCCGACGGAAAGTATAAGGACGAGGTAAGCGGAAACGAGTTCACCGTTAGCGGCGGAAAGGTTTCAGGCAATATCGGAGGAACCGGAGTAGCCGTAATATATCCGGAGAGCGTTAAGCCCACTCAACCCCCGACAGCGGCTCCTACAACGGCTCCGACGACAGCCCCCACAACTGCTCCTACAACAGCTCCGACTACAGCGACCGATCCGTCAGAGTCAGTCCTTCCATCTACCGAGCCTTCAACCGGAAATCAGGCTCCGACATGGCCTACAGCTCCGGTTCCCACGAAAGCTCCGACAACTCCTGTGACCATAGAGCCCACGGAGGCGGTCACAGAAACCGGTACGAGTTCAGAACCGACCGAACCCTCTACTCAGCGCGAAACTCAGTCTCCGTCGGAGGCCGCTACCGTTGAGCCGAATGAAGATACACAGCCGTCAACCTCAACATCGCCCACAGAACCTTCGACTCAGGAGGGTATCACAACAGAGCCGGCGGTATCAGACCCGACAGAGCCTGCGAAGCCGACAGAAGCGCCTACCGAGCAAGCTATTGATCCGAACAATCCCGAAGTTACCGAGCCCGCGGCGGAAAACCCGACGGAGCCCACTCAGCCGGTTACGGGCGCTTCGACCGATCCCTCGGAGCCGCAGCCAGCGTCGGACGCTCCCACAGATCCCACGGAGACCAAGCCTGTAACAGTCGCTCCCACAGAGCCCTCGGAGACCCAGCCTGTATCTGACGCTCCCATAGAGCCCTCGGAGACCCAGCCTGTAACAGTCGCTCCTACAGAACCCTCGGAGACTCAGCCTCCTACAGTAACGCCTGCAAGCTCAAAGAAAGACATCAGCTCATGGAAGGTAATGTATCTCAAGGACAAAACCTACACCGGCAAGCCGATAACTCAGAGCATCTTCGTTACTGACAGCTACGATATCGCTACCGTAGATATCGCATATATCAACAATATTAACGCCGGAACAGCCGTTATGACGATCAGCGGCACAGGTAATTACACCGGCTCAATAACCAAAACGTTTACTATCAAAAAAGCCGCCAATACCGCCAAGGTTTCTGTAAAGGCCAAGGTTAAGGCAAAGTCCGCAAAAAAGACAAAAATCAAGGAAGCGGTGCTTGTAAGCAACGCCAAAGGCAAGGTAAGCGTTAAGACAAATAATAAGAAGGTCAAGGTCAAAAACGGCGTGCTGACCGTTTCAAAGGGTCTGAAAAAGGGCAAGACAGTCAGCGTAAAAATAACAGTTACCGCTAAGGGCAACGGAAACTATAAGGCCAAAAAGATCGTCAAAACGATCAAAATCAAGGTCGTTTGATTTTAAAAACGCAATAAACAGATAAGGGACTATCGCAGGTTTTTGCGATAGTCCCTTAAAAATATAATAATCAAAGATTCTTTTGCTTGTAGTCGTCAATGGCCGCCTGAATAGCCTCCTCGGCCAGCACAGAGCAGTGCATTTTGTATTCGGGCAGGCCGTCCAGCGCCTCGGCTACGGCCTTGTTGGTGAGCTGCATCGCGTCCTCAACACGCTTGCCCTTGATAAGCTCCGTCGCCATTGAGCTTGACGCGATCGCGCTGGCGCAGCCGAAGGTTTCAAACTTTACGTCTGTGATGATATCGTCGTCGATTTTCAGGTACATTTTCATGATATCGCCGCACTTGGCGTTGCCGACTTCACCCACGCCGTCAGCGTTTTCGATAACGCCCAAATTGCGAGGCTTTAAAAAATGATCCATAACTTTTTCGCTGTATAATGCCATGATTCGTTCCTCCTATTTTAAAATGAACTCCTTTTTGCCTTCGGTCAAATCTCGCCATACGGGAGAAAAGCTCCTTAAATGCGCGACTACCTCTTTGACGGATTCGATTATATAATCCGCCTCTTCCTTGGTGGCGTCCTCGCCTATAGAAAGCCTCAGCGATCCGTGCGCAACATCGTGGATCCTGCCGATCGAAAGCAGAACGTGGCTCGGATCGAGCGCTCCCGAGGTACACGCGCTGCCCGAGGACGCCGATATCCCTTTTTGGTCAAGGAGCATCAGTATCGATTCGCCCTCGATACCCTCAAAGCTGAAATTGATATTGCCCGAAAGCCTACGTTCGGCGTCGCCGTTTAGCGCGCTGTGCGGTATCTCCGATAAGCCTCGGATAATATGATCGCGTATTTTAGCCATATGTTTGTTGTTTTTTTCCATAGCCGAGGTTGCTTCCTTAAGAGCCGCGACCATTGCCATAATGCCGGGGAGATTCTCCGTGCCTGCGCGTTTGCCCCTTTCCTGAGCTCCGCCCTCAATAAGGTTTTGAAGTATTATTCCTTTGCGCGCGTACAGAAAGCCTACGCCCTTGGGGCCGTGGAACTTATGCGCCGAGGCCGACAGCATATCGATATTTTCCGCCTTAACGTCGATCGGCAGATGTCCAACAGCCTGAACGGCGTCTGTATGGAATACGACCCCGCGCCTGCGGCATATATCTCCGATCTCGCCGATCGGCTGAATCGTTCCGATTTCGTTGTTGGCGGTCATGATAGTGACTAGACAGGTGTCCTCGCGTATAGCTTTCTCAAGCTCGTCCAACCGGACGATACCGTTCTCGTGAACAGGAAGCAGAGTCACCTCAAAGCCGTTCTTTTCGAGCTTGTTCAGCGTATGCAAAACAGCGTGATGCTCAAAAGCGCTCGATATGATGTGAGTTTTGCCCTTGCGCTTGCCGTTGATCGCGGCGGTCAGAAGCGCCTGGTTATCCGCCTCGCTTCCGCCCGAGGTAAAAATAATCTCACGCGGGCTCGCGTTTATTATATCGGCGATTTCTCTGCGCGCTTCCTCAAGCTTTTCCTTTGCCTTCTGTCCGATGGTATAAAGGCTCGACGGATTGCCGTACCAGTTGCGCATACAGTCCGTCATAGCTTCAATAGCCGCGTTGCTCATCTTTGTTGTTGCAGCGTTGTCAGCGTATATTTGCATTATGTCAACTCCTATGCGAAAATCATGAGTATATTATAAACCTATTTGCCTACCTTGTCAATAGGTAAATGCTATAAATGTCTTGATTTTCCTACTGACCCTGTAGTATAATGGGTAAAAAGAACCGCTAATGCTAAGGAGCGATAATTATGATATCTTCAAAGGGACGGTACGCGCTGAGAGTTATGATCGATCTGGCTCGTCAGAACAGCGAAAGCTACGTGCCGCTTAAGGACATTGCCGAGAGACAGGGAATATCAAAAAAATATCTTGAAATTATAGCAAAGGAGCTTGTTAACGCAAAGCTCCTGAAAGGGGTAAGCGGCAAGGGCGGCGGCTATAAGCTCAGCCGTAAGCCGGAGGACTATCCGGTAGGCGAAATACTTGACGTTACCGAAAACTCTATGGCGGTCGTATCCTGTCTGGAAAACGGCGCCGAGGCTTGCCCGAGAGCCTCAGAATGCGATACGCTCCCCATGTGGTCGGAGCTGAATCAGTTGATACACGACTTTCTGTACGGCAAAAAACTCTCCGATTTGCTTTGATGCGGTATAGGATAACAGACCTTCGCTTTACTTTGAGCGAAGGTTTTTTGTTTGTTATTACCGAAAAACAGTATGTTTAATGATGCCTCCGCTTTCGCTTAAAAAAGTATAAAGTAAAACCATTAATTTCCTTGATTTTTTTAAGGCTTATATGTATAATTGAATTGAAACGGAGGTAAAGCTTATGAAAAAGATTTATTCATCATTAAGCGCGCTTCTTTGCGCTTTGGTTGCGTTTTCCGCTTTTACAGTGGTAACAAATGCCGCGCCTAAGAAGTATGTTAAATCGATCGCCATCGCTAAAAAAGCGACGATCACCATCCCGTCCGGCAAAAAGTCCGCCGCAAAGACCTTTGCGGTAACGGTCAAGGTTCAGGGCGGAGCTTCCAAGCAGTTTACTGCAAAGTCGAGCAAATCCGCTGTAGCCGCCGTAAAGGCCGGCGCAAGCGCGATCAAGATCACCGCCAAAAAAGCCGGAACCGCCAAAATTACCGTTACAACAAAGGATAAGGGCGCAAACGGCAAGAAGCTCAGCAAGTCTTTGACGATCACGGTCAAAAAAGCACCGGCTCCGACAAAGATATCGGTAGACAATACTTATATGTACTATACAAAATACGCTGACAATAAGATTGTTCCCGGACATTATTCGTTAGTTACGGAATCTCTTGAAAACACAAAAGCTAACGCGGTATATTCCGCTGTAGTTGCCGATAAAAACGTGGCTGATTCTGCTGTCGACTCAAACGGCGACGCTATCATCTACGCTACCGGCGAAGGTACCACAACCGCCAAGCTCTATGAGAAGCTGGGCTCGTCCGCTAAAAAGCTCATAGGCGAAATAAGCGTTATGTCCGACAACGAGGATATGTCGGGTCTGTTCTACAGCCTGGTCTCAGAGACGGATTCTAATGGT
>CACYDK010000088.1 GCA_902773155.1 uncultured Ruminococcus sp. | reverse complement strand
CGAGCTTAAATAATACAAAATACAGTCGGGCTCCGATTATTCCGGTGATTATTCCGACGATAACGCAGTCAAAAAGCTTGTTACGGTCTACGTTAAAGCGCGCGGCGGATTTATACGCGTAAATAAGAGCGAGCAATAATCCGGCGGCAATAATAACTCCATACCAGTGAACTTTAAAATCTCCGATGGAAAAGGCTATGGGATTGATCCTAAAATCAAACCCGAGCGCAGGAAAAGAAACGTTATACATCAGCTTCCTCCTTTGGTCTGATAACAGATAAGGTAGCATTATCGGTGTCAAGCACTTTTTTAAGTCTCTCGTTTACGCTCTCAAGAGTACATTCGGCGATTTTTTCGACATAATCAGCAAAATCTATTTTATCAAAATATAAATCTACCATAAGATTTCCGATATTTACGACAGAATTAAGCGAAGAGATCATATCGCCGTAAACCTCGCGTTTAGCGATTTCGAAGTCCTCCTCGGCTATTCCGTTTTTGCGAAGCTCATTGATATAATCCTTTATCATTTCGGCCGCCTGAACTGGATTTCTCGATTCACCGCTGAACATAAAAGCGTTGTAGCCCTGTCCGTAGAAATACTCGCAGTCAAAGCTCTGATTAATGAGCTTTGAGTCGTCGAGTTTTTTATAAAGCGCTGAAGCGGCGGATGAAATCAGGCTGACGATGATCTCGTTCTCGACGAGCTCGCCTGCGTCGATTTGATGAGCTTTCTCCTTGAAGCCTAGATTGAACAGAGGCATCGAAACGGGGAATTCCTGTTCAATATAAGCTTTTTCGATCTCATAGGGCTCGTCCTCAAAACAACTCTTTATCTCATGCTTTTCGCAAGGCTTGAGCATTTCGTCGGCTATTTTAAGAACATCCTCCGGCTTTAAATCTCCCGCGACAGAAAGCACCATATTATTCAGATTATAGAATGTGTAGTAGCAGTCGTAAAGATATTCAGGAGTTATTTCCGCTATCGACTCCACAGTTCCTGCGATGTCAATCTGAACAGGATGATTGCGGTACATTCCCGAAAGCATGTTAAACATCACGCACCACTCGGGGGAGTCGTCGTACATCCTGATCTCCTGACCGATAATCCCCTGCTCCTTTTGAACGGTTTCCTCGGTAAAATAAGGCCTTTGAACAAAATCGAGCAAAATACGAAGGCTTTCCTCGAACTTGTCAGTACATGTAAACAGATAGCAGGTTTTATCAAAAGATGTAAAGGCGTTCGCGTTTGCCCCTGTCTCAGCGCACTTCAAAAATGCGTCGCCGTCGTCGCACTCGAACATCTTGTGCTCAAGGTAATGGGCGATTCCGTCCGGAACTTTCTTTACCTCTCCTCCGTCCAGCGAAAAAGCGTTGTTTACGCTACCGTATCGCGTTCCGAATATAGCGTATTTTGAATTATAATCTTTTTTCGGATAAAGAAATATAGTAAGTCCGGATTTGTGGTTTATTCTGTAATACTTATCCCCTGTTCGTTCGGAATAGATTTCCTTTATACTGTTCATAACTCACCTCGACTTTAACACATAGACCGTATCCAGCACGAGCTTATTCGCGGCCTCGACGATCTGCTCCTTTGTTACGGCGTTGATACGTTGAGCGGCCTCTTCGGGAGTTTCCACAGAGGCGTCCATAAGCTGATTGCTGTACCAGCTTGCGATACCGCTCACGGTATCTATTACGCTGTGAAAGCTGTTTGTAACGGCGAGCTTTGCGGAATCTATTTCAAAATCAGAAATGTTTCCCTTTTTCATATCCTCAATTTCATTCAGGATCGCCTCTTTAGCGGCCTCGATATTTGCGGTTTCCACTCCTGACTCAACCACCATAATACCCTTTAAGCGATAAAACCTGCTCATACAATAGTAGCAAAGGCTCTTTTTCTCACGTACATTGGTAAAGAGCTTTGAGGTAGCGGTTCCGCCGAGAACAGCGCACATCAGTCTGGTAGCGATTGAATCCGGTTCAGGCTCGGCGCAAGCGGTTCTGAAACCGATTTCAAGCTTTGACTGAGCAACATCCATCTCCTCTATTTCAACTTTTTCCTCGGAAGCAGTCTTTACAACGGCTGTTGTTAACCCAATAGGAGTTCTGCTTATTTCCACAAAAGAATTTTTAATTATATCGACAACCATATCGGGAGATGAATCTCCTACATAAGTGAAATCAAAATAAGCTTTATTGAGCATATTCTGCCACGCCTTAAAGACATCCTCCGCAGTAAGAGCCTCGATCTGCTCCTTTGTACCGTAACGCTCAACTCCGTAGAGCTCGTCCCTGCACATCACGCTGATCAGGCGCTGAGAAGCATATACGCGCTTGTCGTTGAACTCGGAGTCG
>CACYDK010000087.1 GCA_902773155.1 uncultured Ruminococcus sp. | reverse complement strand
CCGTTTTCAGGCTGTCCACATGATACTTCTCTTTAAAATCCTCGATGTCCTTCTGTGAGCGTATCAGCGCGACCTCAATAAACCGTCCGCTGCCCTTCTCACGAAAGCCCGCGACCTTCTCACCCGTGCATATTGAGCTTCTTATCACGGGATAATGCGTCTGAGGATCAAACTGCTCCGTCTCAAAGCCGTGCGAGGTTTTCTTTTTTCCGTCCTTATGCTTTCCGCCCAAAAAACTCATCTTCTCACCGTCCCGGATATCATTCTTCTCTGTGGTCAAATACCCTCTTGGTCTTTTTCTCGGAACGAGGAAGAGTTCCCAGAGACACGACCACGACCTTAGGCGTGACGCTCATCTTTGACTTGAACGCATTCTTTATGGTCTCGCCCGTCTTTTCAAAATTCACGCGCCCCTCAGCCTCAACGGTCAGGAGGATTATATCGCGGTTTATCTCATCATCATGCGCTATATCTATCTTGTACTCGCTTGACACTCCGTCCACGGTTCCAAGCAGCTCCTCGACCTGGCTCGGGAACATATTCACGCCGTGGACCTTGAACATATCGTCAGATCTGCCCTTGATGACGTCGAGCCTCGGATAACTCCTGCCGCAGGGGCAGTCTCCGGGGATGATGCGGGAAAGATCGTGCGTGCGGAACCTCAGCAGCGGCGCGCCCTCCTTGACCAGCGTGGTGATGACGATCTCGCCCTCCTCGCCGTCCTCGACGTTCTCGCCGGTCTCGGGGTCGATGATCTCGACATAGATATAGTCGTCCCAGTAGTGCATTCCGGTTTGCAGACTGCAGTTTATTCCGATACCGGGGCCGTAGATCTCGGTGAGGCCGTAGATGTCGTAAAGCTCTATACCGAGCTCGTTTGCGATATACTCGCGCTTTTTATCGCTCCACCTCTCGGAGCCTATAACGCCTTTTTTGAGAAGAAGTTTATCCCTGAGCCCGCGCTTGTTTATCTCCTCGGCGAGAAGCAGGGCATAGCTTGAGGTGGCGCAGATAACAGTCGACTTGAGATCCTGCATCATCTGGAGCTGCTTTTCGGTATTGCCCGGTCCCATTGGTATCGCCATCGCGCCGAGCTTCTCACATCCGGCCTGAAAGCCGATCCCGGCCGTCCAGAGGCCGTAGCCGGGAGTGATCTGGATTCGGTCGCGCTTTCCGATTCCGGCGGTTTCGTAGCACCTTGCGAACATCGTCGCCCAGTCGTCGACATCCTTAGCCGTATAAGGGATTATTACGGGCTTTCCGGTAGTTCCCGAGGAGGAATGTATCCTAACGATCTCCTCGTCAGGCGCCGCCTGGATCCCCAGAGGGTAGGCGTTTCGAAGCTCCGCCTTATCTATAAAGGGAAGCTTGCGGAAATCCTCGGGGGTTTTGATCTCGGTTATCCCGAGCTCTTTGTATATCTTCGCGAAATAATTGTCGGAACTGAGTATCGCCTTAAGACGCTCGTTTACGAGCGACAACTGTTTTTCTGTGATTTTCATTCTTTTCTCCTATCCAAGGACTTCGCTGCGCAGGGCGCGGCGCCGCCCGGTTGTATCAATTTGCCGAATGCTCGGCGCCCAATTTGATTCCGGCCGCAAAAGCCGCGAGATTTTTCTCTAAAAATCTTTGGGGCACTGTTTTTATTATTTCGTTTCGAACCGTATCGGCGCTCAGACCGAGCTCGCCTGTTCCGGCAGCCGCTCCTAAAACAGCCACGTTGAAGAACTTTGACGAGCCGAAGGGAGCGCACAGCTCGTCTGAATTGACCGCGAGGCACCTGCACCGCGAGGTCAGAAACTCGATCTCGGCCTTGCCGTCGTAATCCGCTCCGCCCGAAAGCGAGGTGGGCTTTACCGGAACGGAATTCACGATCACAAAGCCGTCTTTTTTTAAGTATCTAAGATTTCTAACCGCCTCGGAGGGCTCAAACGCGATCAGAAGATCGGCTCCTCCCGCGGAGATCAGAGGCGAAAACGCGTCGTCCCCGATCCTGACGTGGCTCGTTACCGGACCGCCTCTCTGCGCCATTCCTATGGTCTCGGCCGAATGTACGGTTAAGCCCTCGTCCATAGCGGAGGCGGCTATTATTTTTGAGGCGAGGACGGTTCCCTGACCGCCTACACCGCAAATCATTATATCCTTCTTCATGATCAGACCCCTCCAATCGCGCCGACCTTGCACAGCTTTGAGCAAAGGCCGCAGCCTGTGCAGAGGTTCTCGTCGATAACGACTCTTCCGTCGTTTACCGAAAGCGCCGGACAGCCGATCTCCTTTATACAGCGCATACATCCGACGCAGCTGCTGTTTACTCTCATTTTTTTATCGGGCTTAACTATCGCCACGCAGGGCGACTTGAAAATGATCGCCTTGACGCCCTTTACCTCGGCGCATTCTTTGACGGCCTTTATCGCCTCGTCGAGCTCAAGCGGATCGACGGTGACTACCTTTTTAACCCCGGCGGCGATAAGAATCTTTTCTATGCTGATTTTGTCCACAGGAGCGGACATGAGGTTTCTTCCGGTTCCGGGGTGAGGCTGATGGCCGGTCATAGCCGTGGTAGAATTGTCCAGGATGCAGACGATCATATCGGCGGCGTTATAGACGGCGTTCACTACGCCCGTGATGCCCGAGGCGAAGAAGGTCGAGTCTCCCGCGAAGGAAACGGCGACCGCGTCGCTGTCCATATGATTAAAGCCCTGAGCCATCGTTATACCGGCGCCCATACACAGGCACGTGTCGACCATATCAAGCGGCATTGCGTTTCCGAGCGTATAACAGCCGATATCTCCGCAGAAATAGGCTTTTTTGCCCTTCATAGCCTGCTTGACCGCGTAAAACGAGGCGCGGTGAGGACAACCGGCGCAGAGCACCGGAGGTCTTGCCGGAGGCTCGGGAGCGGACGAAAGCTCCGCGCCGCTGTTATCGGCTTCGAGCCTGAGGAATCCGCCGATAATACGCCTCGCGCTGTCGGTATCGTTTTCGCCTGCGGAGGGAACGTCGCCGCTCAGCTTTCCGCGCACCTTAATATCGAGGCGGTGCTTGCCGACGAGCTTCAATAAGCTCTCCTCGATGAACGGACTGAGCTCCTCAAAGCACAGAGCCTCGGTCACTCCCTCAAGAGCCCTAAGCAAAAAGCTCTCGGGCATAGGATAGGGCGCGCCTACCTTGATGAGCCTCACCTCGGGATAGTCCTTCAAAAACTCGGCCGCGTAGGCATAGCTGACGCCTGTAGCGATAACGGCTTTTTTCGAGCTTCCTGTTACCGTATTGAAGCGGTACGAGGAAAAATCCTCGCCGATCTCTGTGTTGCGTTTTTCTATCACCATGTGGTTAGCGTACGAAAGCCTCGGAAAGATGACCCATTTTTTAGAGTCCTTTACAAAGCCCTCGTACTCCCCCGCTCTAAACGAATCCGGCGCCTCGATCGAGGCGTAGGCGTGGTCGACCCTTGTGGTCGGCCGCAGGATAACCGGCGTTTTGTACTTTTCGGAGTAGGCGAAGGCGTCCTTAACCATCTCAAAGGCCTCCTCGGGCGAGGAAGGATCAAAGACGGGGATCCTCGCGAACTCGGCGAACCGGCGCGTATCCTGCTCGGTCTGCGAGGATATCGGGCCCGGATCGTCCGCGGCGACTACCACCATTCCGCCCTTTACGCCGACATAGGCCAGACTCATCAGGGGGTCAGACGCGACGTTAAGGCCGACCTGCTTCATAGTTACCATCGCTCTGGCGCCGCAGTATGCCGCCGCCGCGGCGACCTCCATAGCCGCCTTTTCGTTTACCGACCATTCCAGATATGTACCCTCGTGAGGGTATTTCGACGCTGTTTCGATTATTTCGGAGGACGGAGTTCCGGGATAGCCCGAAATCAGATTCACTCCCGCTGACAAGGCTCCCAAGGCTATAGCCCCGTTGCCCATTACATATTTCTTGCTCATTTAATCATCCTTACCTTAGCCTTGCTTTTATCAAAGCAAGCGGCGCACCTGAATTATATGGTATCGCCTTAAAAATAATTCACCCGTTAATAATATCACATTTAAGCCGGGATATCTACCCCATTACTAAAATCCGGCCGCTTTTTCTGCAAAAAATTTGCTTTGAAGGCCTAAAAACCGTCCTTCTTTCCACACAACTTGAAAACGCTGTCGTTTTATAGTATAATGAGTCGGCAGTGCCGCCGAAAAAGCGGCGCGCACAATAATACTCAGGAGAATTATATACAGATGATCATATGTGTAGTATGCGACGTGCTCGGAAAGGAAAACAACGGAACCACCATAGCCGCCATGAACCTTATACGCTCGCTTCGCGAAAAAGGCCACAGCGTTCGGGTAGTCTGCCCGGACGAGGACAAAAAAGGCCTTCCGGGCTTTTATGTCGTTGATACCCTCGGCCTCGGCCCCTTGAACAACTATGTAAAAAAGAACGGCGTAAGCCTAGCGAAGCCCAACCGGGACGTTCTGAACAAGGCTCTCGACGGAGTTGACCACGTCCACCTGATGACTCCTTTTCCGCTGTGCATAAAAGCCTTGCGTATGGCAAGGGAAAAGGGGATCTCCACAACGGCCGGATTTCACTGTCAGGCCGAAAATTTCACAAGCCACCTGTTTATGAAAAACAACCGGCTTATCAACAAAATGGTTTACCGGTTTTTTTACCGCTGGTTTTACCGATATGTCGACGGCGTCCACTATCCCTCGGAGTTTATACGGAGCGTTTTTGAACGTTACGGCGGCAAAGTCAATGCCTTTGTGATCTCAAACGGCGTAAGAAGCGAATTCCGCCCGACAGAGGCAAAACGCCCGGCGGAGTTTGACGGAAAGCAGGTCATACTCTTTACCGGAAGATACAGCAAGGAAAAGTCGCACAGCGTACTCATCGAAGCCGTAAAGCACAGCCGCTACGCGGACACGATCCAGCTTGTTTTTGCCGGGGACGGTCCACTGAAGGACAAGCTGAAAAAGCTCTCGGCAGGGCTTAAGAATCCCCCGGTTTTCCGCTTTTTCTCACGCGGGGAATTGATTTCTATGCTGAACACCGCCGATTTGTACGTCCATCCGGCGGAAATAGAGATCGAAGCCATATCGTGCCTGGAGGCGATTTCCTGCGGACTTGTTCCGGTAATATCAAACTCTCCCCGAAGCGCGACGAGGCACTTCGCTCTTGACGACAAGAATCTCTTTGAATGCAACAACAGCCTCTCTCTCGCGGAGAAAATCGACTACTGGCTCGACCATCCCGACGAAAAAGCAGTCCGAAGCAAGGAATACCTTGGATATACAAAACAGTTTGAATACGAATTATGCATGGATCGTATGGAACAGATGATTATTCAGACCCACGAAAAGAGGAAAAATGGCTAAAAAGACAATATATTACAGCGATCTCAAAAACGATGATTTCGCTAACACGGTTTTCGAGCCGAAGCCTCTGCCCGAAAACTACCCCTTCGCCGTAGATAACCCGTTATGGCGGATCGCCGAGTTTTTGCTGTACAGGTTAATCGCCACTCCGCTGGTGTGGCTAATAGCCAAGATCGGCTTCGGCCTCAAAATAAGAAACAGAAGGACTTTGCGCAAGCTTCGCGGCACAGGCTACTATCTTTACGGGAATCACACTCAGGGAATGATGGACGCCTACACGCCCACGCTTGTAAGCTTTCCAAAGGCCGCTCACATCGTCGTAAGTCCGCAGACCGTCTCGATACCGGTCGTCGGCGGGATCGTTCGTCTGCTCGGAGCTATTCCCGTGCCCGGCAACGCCAAGGGTATGAGGGCTTTTACAAAGGCGCTCTCAATGCGCACAAAGCAAAAGCGCGCCGTAACGGTCTATCCGGAGGCTCATATATGGCCGTGGTTTACAGGGATACGCCCGTTTCCGAACGGAAGCTTCGCCTATCCCGTAAAGGACGGCGTTCCCGCGGTCGCGTTTGTGACGACGTATCGTAAGCGCAGGCTCCTACGGAAGCTCCCTCCCCTGCTCACGGTTACTGTATCCGAGCCCTTTTATCCGGATCTCTCGGTCAGCGAGCGCACCGCAAAGCAAAAGCTGCGCGACGAAATATACGATTTTATGCTTGGGGAGGCCTCCCGCCCGGACAATTACGCCTACTACGAGTACATACAGAAAAAGGACAGCTCAGATTAAACCGGAGCTGTCCTTCATTATTATCGGTTATTTAACGGGAACACAGTGCTCATCGTTGATCTTTTGAACCTTTTTGACCCTGCGGACGTATTTTTCGGCCGTGAGCGGCTCGGTTTGCATGAAGGTCTTTACATTTTCAATAGCGATCAAACCGCCTATGATCTTTGCGCCGAGGCAAAGCACGTTGGCGTCGTTATGCTGGCGCGCGAGAGCCGCGCAGAAGGGATCCTGACAGACGCAGGCGTAGATCCCGTTCACCTTGTTGGCGATCAT
>CACYDK010000086.1 GCA_902773155.1 uncultured Ruminococcus sp. | reverse complement strand
GACAAATCGACCCCGAAATGTTTATACTGGGCTACGATCTCCTTTCCGTTTGTAACCGAAAGGCTGTGCAATACATTCTGGATGATCGTTGAATCGATAAAAATACCGACATTCATTACAAGCGCGGTCAGACCGATAGGTAAAGCGGTTTTGACCATGCGGATAAAGGTTTCTTTTTTGGTTCGGGCAGGAATAGAGTTCTGATAATACTCCTTGGGTATACCGTCGCCGATTTTTTTGTAGCGTAGGTACAGGAATAAAAACGCTAAAACGCTTCCGAGAAGTATTCCGCCTATAGCGCCTGCTACGGAGAAGGACATTATAGTGTTCAGAGCGTCCATTCTCGCGTTTTTGCCCGAGAATGTCAGTCCAAAAACAGTACCGGTATTAAAATAGCTGTCTCCGCCGAGCTTCATGATCAGGAAAGCGATGCCGAGTCCGAAAATGAGCTTTGAGCCTGCCTCTACGACCTCGGAAATAGCGGTCGGCATCATGTTGCGCTGACCCTCAAAATAGCCCCTGTACGCAGAAATCAGACAACCGAACAGGATTGACGGCGAAAGCATCAGCATAGCGTAAAGCGAATAGGGCGACTTGATTATCTGGATATAGATAAAGCTTGAGGCGACCATAAACAGAAAACAAATCGTTCCCATTATCGCGAAGAACGGAACAGCTACCTTATGAATCCGTTTTACATCGTTATACCGCTTTTGCGCAATACTTTCTGATATCATTCGTGAGATCGCGATAGGAAAACCGGCTGTGGCAATACTGAAAAACAGCACGTAAACCTCGTAGGCGTTGTTATAGAGCGCGGTACCGAAGGCGGCGTAGCTGTCGCCGAAGTATGAGTACAGATTCGAGATAAGAATCTTGTCCGCAAAGCCTATGATCTTTACAACGATCATACTGAAGGTCATTATGGCCGCGCCCTTTAAAAAGGTTTGCGAGGCGTTTTTGTTGGCGTTTTCTATCGCGTTATACTTTTTCGACACGCTGTTTCACCGTTATTCCGCGGTTTCTTCGGAAGCTGTCTCGGGAGCAGACTCAGAAGCGGGAGCTTCCTCGGCAACAGGCTCCTCGTTTTTTACAACGCGAGCGCCGCAGGTTGAGCAATAACGTGCGCTCTTGCTGAGCTTTTCACCGCATTTCGGACAGAAAACGGTGTTGCTGGAGGCGGCAATGGTTCTCTCGATATCAGCGATATCCTGCTTAAGGTCGGCGATTTCGTCCTTGAGAACGTCTATTGTCTCGGCGGGATCGTTGTTGAAAACCGACTCACCTAAAGCCTGATACTTCTTTGTGAGTTCTCCGCGAAGTCCCGCGCAGGAGATGCGAAGCTTAGATAAATCGTAAAAAGCTCCGGCTTTCTTGGAAACTGCCGCTGCGGCGGATTTTGCGTTGACAACTACATCATCAAATATTGCCATAAAAATGACTTCCTTTCATTTAATAATTTTCATTTTTTTACATTGGCCTTTAACGGCTCAATATTTGTATAATTATAACACTCAACCTGTAAAATATCAATCAGAATACATATTTTTTATAAAACGTATATATTTCATTTTTTCGGTCGAGCAAATCAGCAAATCTTCCTATGTATTCATATGGATATTTATAATTGAATATACGCTTCAAATAACCGGTACGCGGGCTTTTTAGCTTTGTTACGGCTCCTGCCCCTACTCCAAGTATCGTGTGCGTTTCATCCATAACATATATATTATAAAGACTTTCGTGCGCGGGCTTTGCCCAGCCCGTATTTTCCAGATTTCCTACCATACGCGTTTGGCGGTACAGATAATAAGGAATATACCCTGTTTCGGAAAGTCTGAGATTAGAGTATTCAAGCATTTTTGCGGCTTCTTCTGCGTTTTTCCGTTCGATTGGCGTTCCATCCTGAGTGAGGCTGGAGCTTCGTTTCATCGAGAGTGTGTGAACTGTAATACACTCGGGACAGAGCTTGATCACATTATCAAGCGAATAGCAAAAGCCCTCGAAAGAATCTCCCGGAAGACCGGCGATCAAATCGGCGTTAATGCTCTTAAAGCCGATCTCTCGAGCAAGACGGTAAGCGCCAAAAAACTGAGCCGTGTTGTGTTTACGTCCGATGTTTTCAAGCACGGGATCGATCAGTGTCTGAGGATTTATAGAAATACGGTCAACTCTATTTTCTTTTATAGAAATAAGCTTGTCCCTATCAACAGTATCCGGACGTCCCGCTTCAACCGTAAACTCACGAAGCGAGGATGTGTCAAAAGAGTCATTAACCGCCGACAATACCGCCTTAAGCTGCCCGGGAGAAAGCGTAGTAGGAGTACCTCCGCCCATATAGACAGTTTCGAGCTTTAGTCCCAGATCCGAGGCTATCTTCGCGGTGGCTTTGATCTCGTCGCAAAGAAGCTTTGTATAAGGCTCGATAAGATGACCCGAACGCTCTACCGATGATTGTACGAAAGAGCAATAGCGGCATCTTGACGGGCAAAACGGTATTCCGATATAAAGGCTGAATGAGTTTGAAGAACTTAAATCGATAACCCTTTTTTCGACGACTTCGGTGCGTTTTGCTATAGACAGCTTTTCGGGACTGACAAAATATTTTTCCAGAAAAGAATTATCAGCAAAACTCTCTCCCCCGTCGTTCTTAAGCTGTCGGTAAAACTTGATCGGTCTAACACCCGTAAGCATTCCCCACGGAGGAGTAACGCCGGAATAATCGCAGAGCGCCTTGTACAAAAGCTCGCAAAGCAGCCTCTCGTCCTCTTGAGTATCGGTTTTATCAGCATACTGCTCTCGACTGAAATCGTTGATCTCAACCTTAAGCGAAAGTCTTTCTCCTGATTCTGCTATGATGTACGGCTTAACAAAACTGTCGCAGGCTTCACAGACATTTATTTTTTCATTTGGAAAGAAAAGCCTCGTGACATTTTCGAGTTCATATCGGAAGCTGTTGTTTATTATATACAGATTCATATCATAATCTCCGCATCAGGGGATTATTCTTCCTCTCATATTCGAGGGTGGTGGACATTCCGTGACCCGGAAACACCTGATAATCTCCCTCGATTTCCTTAAGTCTTTTAAGCGAGTTTATCATATCGAGATCGTTGCCCGTAGGAAGGTCTGTCCGACCGTAGGATTCACAAAAGAGCGTATCTCCGCAGATTATTGAATCATCAAATATATAACATCCGGAATCCGCTGTGTGTCCCGGGGTATAAATATATTTTATCACGGTCTCTCCAAGCATAAAGGTATCGCCGTCGTTCAACAGTATATCTGCGTCAAACGGCTCTATATCGTCGAGCTCGCTGTGAAATCTCGAATGATTGAGAACGTTATCATTCAGAAACATATTTATCTTAAATCCGCCGACCACCTTAGCGCCGAACATCTCGGCAAGCTGCTTTGCGTATCCAATGTGGTCGTAATGGCCGTGGGTTAATATCACATAATCGAGACCTCGGCCGTTTTTTTCTATCTCTTTTATGAGCTTATCGCTTTTTCCGCCGGGATCGACTACCGCCATAGCGCCTGTAGCTTTGTCACGAAGCAGGTAGCAATTTGTCATCAACGGACCAACAAAGCAAACCGATATATCTATCACTTTAAATCCTCCGAATCTATCACAAGGGTAACGGGACCGTCGTTAAGCAGCCGAACCTTCATATCCGCGCCAAACTCGCCTGTCTGTACGTCGCTTACTCCGTTGTTTCGAAGCTGTTCGCAGAAGTACTCGTACAGCGGATCAGAAAGCTCCGGTCTGGCGGCCTTTATAAAGCTGGGACGGCGTCCGTGCGAGCAATCCGCGTAGAGAGTGAAATTGGACACGACCACTACGCTACCGCCAACGTCTGAAAGCGACAGATTCATTTTATCATTTTCGTCCGTGAATATTCTCAAGCCGGATATTTTTCTGGCAAGCTTATCGACGTCGAGTTTTGTATCTCCGTCTTTTACTCCCAGAAGAAGGAGAAAGCCCTTGCCGATATCGGCGGTTGTTCTTCCGCCTATATCGACCTTGCATTCAGAAACAAGCTGTAATACTACTCTCATATATCAATACCTTTTTACATCCTCTACGTCTTTAATCGAAATAAGTCGTTTTACTATCGTTTCAAGATGAGCTCTGTTGTTAACGTCGATAGTCGCGGTAATCAGAGCTCTTCCTCCGCCTATCTGCCTTGTGATAAGATTATAAATGAATATATGCATAGATGAAAGCGCGATCGTAACATCGGCCAGAAGTCCGGTTCTGTCTGTGCAAATGATATCAAGCGTAGTTCGGAAGCTGTCCTGAACCTCATCGTTCCAGCGCACGTTTACATAACGCTCAGGCTCCTCCGCGGTTGAAATATCGACCGGGATATTTGAACACGAGCGTTTATGAATAGATACTCCAAAGCCGCGGGTTATATAGCCGATAATCTCATCGCCCGGAAGCGGATTACAGCAATGCGAGAACTTTATCAAACAATCCTCCATACCTTCAACTGTTACTCCGGAGGTAATGCGGCGTTTTCTAGCCTGGACGGGTTGCTTGATTATCGGGGTCTCGTCCTCCTCGGGCTTGAATTTAGTGTTATACTCCTCCCGGATACGCGGCATAACCTTCCAGAGCTGTATTCCGCCGTAACCTACCGAGGCGTACAAATCCTCGACCGTGTTGAACTTGTTCTTCTTCAGCATAAACTGCAGAAGCTCCTCGAGCTGTTCGTTGTCAAGCGAGATGTTACTGCGCTTGAGCTCGCGCTCAATCATCATTTTGCCCTCGACAATGTTCTCGTCACGCTTTTCACGTTTGAACCATTGTCTGATTTTAGAGCGGGCGGACGAGGTTTTACATATATCGAGCCAGTCTCTGCGTGGATGACTGTCCTTTTGAGTCAGGATCTCACAGATTTCTCCGGTTTTGACCTTATAGTCGATGGGAACTATCCTCTGATCGACCTTTGCTCCTACCATATGATTTCCGACCTCGGTATGGATGAGATAAGCGAGGTCTATAACGGTAGAACCCTCCGGAAGGCTGAAAACATCTCCCTTAGGCGAGAAAACATAGACCTCATGCTGGTCGAAGTCGTTTCGGATATTACGTATGATGTCGGTTGAATCATCGGCGTCGATCTGAGCTCTGAGGATATCCTTGATACGGTTGATATTCTCGTCAAGCTCGCGGGCCTTTTTACTGTTGACGATTCTTGTAAAACCGAGCTTATACTTCCAGTGAGCCGCGATTCCGTTTTCGGCGGTACTGTGCATCTCCCATGTTCTGATCTGAACCTCAAAGGTAATGCCGTCCTTATCGATAACTGTCGTATGAAGGCTCTGATACATATTCGGCTTTGGAGTTGAAATATAGTCCTTAAAGCGATTTGGTATCGGGTTATACAGGTCGTGAATAACGCCGAGAAGGTTGTAGCATTCCTGAACCGTATCAACTATTATTCTAAGTGCGAAAATGTCATAGATCTCATCAATGCTCTTGTTCCGCATATAGGTTTTGCGATAGATACTGTTTATGCTCTTTACCCGTCCGTAGACCATGAGATTGCTGTGGGGCAGTTTAGCGGCCTTTACGATCTCCTTTTTCTTACGCTCAATAAATCTTTCACGCTCTGTTTCGCGCAGAGAAAGCGCGTCCTCAATTTCCTTATATCCAATAGGATCGAGGTATTGAAGAGACAGATCCTCCAGCTCCTCCTTGACAGCCGTCATACCGAGTCTGTGAGCAATCGGAGCGAAAACCTCCATATTCTCGCGGGATTTGTCGCGTCGCTTTTGCTCCGGCATACATTCGATTGTACGCATATTGTGGAGACGGTCGGCGAGCTTTACGATAATAACGCGGATATCGTTGGACATCGCGATAAGCATTTTTCTGACGTTTTCGGCCTGCTGCTCCTCGCGCGAATAAAGCTTGATTTTTGAAATCTTAGTTACGCCGTCCACGATATTCGCTACGTCGCGTCCGAATTCCTTACGGACATAATCGAGCGTGTATTCGGTATCCTCGACGACATCGTGCAGCAAAGCGGCTATAATACTGTCGGAATCCATTCCGAATCCGGCCACTATGCAAGCGACAGAGGTCGGATGAAGAATATACGGTATACCGGAAACACGCCTTTGGTCGCCGTGAGCGGCTTCGGCAAGATTATAAGCCTTCTGAATCTTACGCGTATCGTAGTTATTATTGCTATTCTTCATTATCTCGAGAAGCTCGTTAAAGTCCTGATAATGAGCTACATTCGAGTATTTACTCACCCCGGTACACCTCCTTTAGTTTTTTTATAATGGCAGCGTCCTCAATACGTACCTTTTCGCTGACGGGCAAGAGCTTGACGCATGTCTTGTACATATCCTCATAAAGCGCGATAAGACCAAGATCATTCATAGCTTCCAAGGCTACCTTTACCTTAGCGTAGGTAAGCTTTCCTCCCAGATTATGTACCATTACCTCAACGCTGAGATTAGAAAGGCTCTCGCAACGCTTAAGATAACGGTAGATATCCGCGAATTCAGAACGAGTGGGAATTATTGAGAGAAGCTCATCCTTGGCGAGAGCTCTCCCCTTACAGAAATATTCAAAACAGCGCAGGCTGTCCATATAATCCAAATTATTGACGTCCGAATACTTTATATCCTTAATGATTATTGAAAGAGATTCACTGTTTCTAAAAACATCGGAATCAAGGTTTACCGCAATATCAAGAACATCGCCGGGCTTGTACGGAAATTCCTCCGGAGTTGAAAAAAACTTCATGGCTACAAGCTCTCCGGCCGAATAAGCGAAGCTAAGACGAAGATGCTTTCCGCCTGAGATAGGCGTGATCTTGCTGAGTCTGAGCTCCTTAAGCCTGAATAACGGCGTGGGATTACCTGCTCCGTATGGCTTAAGGTAACTTAAATCCTTTGCTATTTCAACGTCGAGCGCGGCGGGATTAAGCCCGCAGTCGATCTTGAGCTTATCGAAGGGCATATCTGCTTTTGAAGCGTATTCGTTAATTCTTTTACGGAATTTTGTAATGTTCTCCGGATCTAAGCTTAGGCCGACGGCCATCGGATGCCCACCAAAATGGCTGAGAAGGTCGGAGCACGAGGAAACCGCCTCGTATATATCGAAGCCCTCAACGCTTCTTCCGGAGCCGCGGCAGGTCTCGTCCCGGGTAATGATTATACATGGTTTTCCGTAAATATCCTTAACGCGGGAGCTTACGATACCGATGACGCCCTGATGCCATCCCTCGCCGTCTATTACAATAACGCTGTCATAAACGAGAGAGGGGTTTTCCGCAATTAGCTTATTGATTTTTTGCAGAATATCCTTTTCGATACGCTGGCGCTCAGTATTATTATCGCCGAGCTTGCCCGCGATCATACCGGCCTCGGCAAAATCCTCTGTAGTTAACAGCGTCACAGACTCGTTAGAGCGTCCGAGACGTCCGACGGCGTTTATACGCGGAACGATGGTAAAGCTAACCTTTCCGGAATTAATCTCCTTGCCGTTTAATCCGGCGTTATCTATAAGAGCCCTGATCCCGGGTCTGTCGGAATTATTGATACTCTTTAATCCATGCTTGACAAAAACGCGGTTTTCGTCGACAAGCGGCATAATATCGCCGATCGTGCCTATGCACAGTAAATCAGAGTAGTTCTCAAGCAGCATTTCTACGTCGGCGTATTCGCCCTCTACCGCTTCAACAAGCTTGAAAGCGACGGCTACGCCGCAGATATCCTTAAAGCGGGACGGACAGTCCTTTCTGTGCGGATCAACAACGGCGACGGCCTTTGGAATAGTCTCCGGAGGACGGTGATGGTCGGTTACTACGGTATCAATCCCGAGCTCATTAGCATAAGCGATCTCTTCATAAGCCGAAATACCGTTATCAACCGTAATAATAAGCTCCGTACCCTCGGCCTTAAGATGATCGACAGCCGTTTTGTTCATTCCGTAGCCCTCGGTTTCACGGTCGGGAATGTAGTAGAAGGCGTCGGCTCCACAGGTTAAAAGATACGAGCACAAAAGCGCGGTCGAGGTTACGCCGTCAGCGTCATAATCGCCGTAAACACAGATTCTTTCTGTATTATCAATAGCTCTTCTGACGCGGGAGGCGGCCTTATCCATATCAATCAAATCAAAGGGGCTGTCAAGCACGCCGTCGCTGTAGATAAAGCTTTCAGCGTCATCGATCGAAATCCCCCTTATGTCCAGAAGGGTAGCAATTATTGGCGGTAAATCCAGCCGCGCAGCGATTTCCTTGGCGTTTTCTTTATTTGGTTTTGAAACAGACCATTGTTTCATATATACTTTCCTAACATTTATTGGTAATTCATCAGCTTTTCGGCGTGAGCGAGCGCCGTCTCGGTGATATTAACGCCGTCGATGATCCTCGCCAGTTCTCTTTTTCTACCTTCATAATCGAGGGCATTGACCTCTGTATAGGTTCTGCCGTCGCGGAACTGTTTTTCAATCAAAAGGTGGTTGTCGGCGAGAGCGGCAATCTGAGCCTGATGAGTAACGCACAACACCTGACGTGATTCACTGACTTCCTTAAGCTTTAACCCGACCTTCTGAGCGGCTGAGCCTGATATTCCGGTATCAACCTCATCAAAAATAAGGGTATCTATTATGTCGGTTGAAGCCAGGACTGTCTTTATAGCCAGCATCATTCTCGAAAGCTCTCCGCCGGACGCTATTTTAGCGACAGGCTTCGGCAACTCTCCGGGATTTGCGGAGATAAGGAGCTCTATATCGTCCTGTCCGTCTGCTCTGAGCTCGGTTTCATTTCTTGAAACTACGATCCGTACGTTTGGCATATTCAAGAAAGCCATTTCCTCACGAACTCGTTTTTCGAACTCACGTGAGGTTTTCTCGCGTATTGCGGTAAGCTCGTCCGCATATTTTTTAGCGACGTTATAAGCATTTTTCACCTTGTTCTCCAGTTCCGCAACGTTATCATCAAATTCAAGGAGTTTTTTTAGCTCTGTACGGGCGTTCTCAAGGAAAACAAGCATTTCTTCCTCGCTGTTTCCGTATTTTCTCGAAAGCTTGTTAAGCAGGTCAAGACGCTCCTCAACCTCTTCGAGTCTGTATGGATTTTCCTCGCTTTCGTCAATAGCCGAGGAGATATCGTTTTCGGAATCCTGAATCTCGTAGTACAAGTCGTTTAATCGGTTAAAAATACCCTCGTACTGCGGATTGAGATCAGCGGCGTTACTAAGCGCGCTCACCGCGTCGTCGAGCAAATCTACAACTCCTGAACCGCCCTCCAATATCTCTTTTGCGCGATGGAGCGAGGAGGTGATCTTTCCGGCGTTCATAAGAATACGTCTTTCATCAGCAAGCGATTCCATCTCGCCCACCTCAACACCGGCGTTATCAAGCTCCTCGACCTGGTAAGATAGTATATCTATGCGCTGTTCGCGGTTCGACTCGCTGGTTTTAAATGCCTCCAACTCTTTTTTTAACCGTCGATATTCCCCAAACGCCTCTTTATACTTATTCAAAAGCTCGGAGTTTTCGGCCAAATTATCTATGTAAGTAATATGTGTTTCCGGACTGAAAAGCTCATAGCTCTCGTGCTGTCCGTGAATATTGATCAAATTGATTCCAAGCTCGCGAAGAAGCCCCACGGTACATGGCTTGCCGTTGATCCGGCAGTTGTTTTTTCCGGACAATGAAAGCGTGCGGCTGAGCACAAGCTCGTCCTCGTCAAAATCGTAACCGTTTTCCCTAAGCTTAGTTCTGATAATATCATTCACACCGGTAAATGAAGCGAAAACCGTTGCGTTTTCACATCCGTTTCGGATGATCTCTTTGCTGGTTCTTTGACCCATAACAGCGTTGATCGCGTCGATCACAATACTTTTTCCGGCTCCGGTCTCACCGGTCAGTATATTCAGTCCGCCTGTAAGCTCAATATTCGATTTTTCAATTACAGCGATATTCTCGATATAAAGTGAAGTCAGCATATTTATTCCTTACAAGTATTTTTTTAAATCAAGCAACAGCTTAGTAGCGCTGTCGTTATCGACCGCGACAATGAAAATAGTATCGTCACCGGCGATGGTACCGACGACAGTGTTTAAATCCATACCGTCAATTGAAGCGCAAAGGGCGTTTGCCATTCCGGCCAGGGTTTTTATGACGACTATATTCTGCGCAGCCTTAATAGAAATGACCGAGCTGTTGAAAAAGCCCCTCATACCGCTCTTCATATCCGAAGCGCTTTTTGAGATCGAGGTATAACGGTACTTTCCGTCGGGAGATAGCGATTTAAGAAGCCTGAGCTCCTTTATATCCCTCGACACAGTAGCCTGCGTGACATTAAAACCGTTTTTCTTAAGTCGCTGGAGCAATTCCTCCTGAGTCTCAATCGGAAACTGGTTGATCAGCTCCAGAATCTGTGCCTGTCGTCTGGTTTTCATAAGGATTTCCTTTCCCTAAGCTTTTCGTTCAAAAGCCGGTAGAAGTTTCTGTCGTACAATGTAATTAGTTTCAAATCCTCGCAAGCTCGCTTAACCTTCACCGTATCGCTCTGCTTTAGCTCAAGGTTTACCTCTCCGTCAATCGAGAGTATAGCGGGGATATTGTCTCTTGTTGTGATAGCTGCGGTAAGGAGAGAATCAGAATCAAAAACAACGGAACGCGAGATCAGAGAATGCGGACAAATCGGAGTGAGAAGAATGCATCCCATTTCAGGATTTACAATTGGCCCTCCGGCTGAAAGAGCGTATGCGGTAGAGCCTGTCGGAGTCGAGAAAAGAATACCGTCCGCGCTGTATGTTGTGATCTCGGAACCGTTCAGAGAAACTGAGATGTCGATTATCCTTGAAAGCTGTCCTCGCGCAACAGTGGCGTCGTTGACCGCAAGATATTTTTCGCACTTTCCGTTTTCATGTATCAGTTCGACGCTGAGAAGCATACGACTCTGCACGGAATACTCTCCGCTTAACAATCTGATAAGGTCTTGGATGTTGTCAGGTTCGACCTCCGCGGCAAAGCCCAAACGCCCGACATTGACTCCTATCATCGGTTTTGAGCTTACGGCTGCGTATTTGGCAGAGTGAATAATTGTTCCGTCGCCGCCGACTGTCACCGCTATGTCGCAATCGTCGAAAAGCTCGGCGTAGTCATCTTTTATGTCGGGAAGAACCGCAGAATCGCACGCGCCCTTATCAAAAGCCTCTTTCAAGATTGATATTTCCGCTCCGCCCTCTGAAAGGATACGCGTAATACTCGAGGAGCATTCCAGCGCTTTTTCCTTACCTGTATTTACAATTATTGCTATTTTCATACTATCCTCTGTTTATCCAATGCGGCATGAGAATCAGAAACAAGCCGCTCGGGAGTAATGTCTGTAAAAGCTTCGGGGCTGTCTGATTTTTTCAGATGAATAAGATATTCAATATTGCCCTCGGGACCTTTGATCGGCGAATAATCGAGATTCAAAACGCTGTAGCCCGAGGAAAGACAAAACTCATAAATAGTTTTTACAACCTCGATATGGACCTCAGGGTCTCTTACAACCCCCTTCTTCCCTACCTTATCGCGGCCTGCTTCAAACTGGGGCTTGATAAGACACACAGCCTCGGCGTTTTCGGAGAGAAGCTCGCGCGCTACGGGAAGCAAAAGCTTAAGCGAGATAAAGCTGACGTCTATTGAGAAAAAGTCAATTTTATCTGGAACCTGCTCAGGAGTCACGTTTCGCATATTTGTGCGCTCCATGTTGATCACCCTCGGATCATTCCTAAGCTTCCACGCGAGCTGACCGTAGCCTACGTCAACGGAATAGACCTTAACAGCGCCGTTTTGAAGCATACAATCGGTAAAGCCTCCCGTAGACGCTCCTATATCCATTGTGATCTTTCCTGATAAATCAATAGAAAAATTATTGATAGCCTTTTCCAGCTTTAGACCGCCGCGGCTTACGTATTTCGGAGCCTTTCCGCGAAACTCGATCTCGACGTCTTCGCTGTATGACTGTCCGCATTTATCGGCCTTCTGGTTGTTTACATAAACCTCGCCGGACATTATTATCGCCTTTGCCTTTTCACGGCTTTCGGCCAATCCCCGTTCAAATACGAGGATATCCAGTCTTTTTTTCATAAATATTCCTTAATTACTGATACCATTCCGTCATCGTCCAGCTTCAGCTCGGATAGAGCTTCCGCTACAGTCTCGTGACGAACAAACCTATCCTTGATTCCGTGTATCTTGTAGAAATAAACCTTACCTGTTTTCTTGAGTTCATAACCGAAGGTCTCGCCTATTCCGCCCGCGACAAGACTTTCCTCAAAGAAGAATATCTTGCTGCTCTCGGCGGCGATATCTACGGCGTCCTGGTTGATCGGCTTAATTGTACAAAGCTTAAGGATTCTTACGTTGATATTATCCTTCTTGAGCTTTTCTACAGCCTTGCAGGCATAGGAAAAGAGTCGTCCGTAGGTAACTAACGTTATATCCGCGTCCTTGTCGCCGTACACACAAAAATCAATATTGTTTTCGTAATCGTCCGGCTTAAACAACTCACCGCCGCGGGGGTAACGTACGGCTATAAGTCCGTCGCAGAGATAAGCGCTGGCATTTAGACATTGCTTCAACTCACCGAAATAGCACGGCGCAAATATCGTAGTATCGGGAATGGTGTTAAGCATACTCACATCAAAGGTTCCCTGGTGGGTTTCGCCGTCGTCGCCGACGATTCCGGCACGGTCAACACATACTACAACGTGCAGATGCTGAAGCGCGGCGTCGTGGATCAGCTGATCAAAGCCTCTCTGCAAAAACGTAGAATATACGGCAAAAAAGGGAATCATACCCTGCGTAGCCATACCGCATGAGAAAGTGATAGCATGTTCTTCCGCGATACCGACGTCAAAGAACCGGCTTCTGAACTTTTTGGCGAACGGCGAAAGTCCTGTGCCCAGAGTCATAGCGGCTGTAACAGCGCATATGTTTTCATCTTTCGCGGCCATTTTGCAAAGGTACTTTCCGAATACATACGAGAAGCCCTTACTGCTGGAAAGCGGTTCTCCGCTGTTGATATCGAACTTTCCGATTCCGTGGAATTCCTTAGGATGAGTCTCGGCAGGCTCATAGCCCTTTCCTTTTTTGGTAACAACGTGAACAAGTACAGGCCCGACGGTTTTTTTCGCGAGGTTAAGAGCGTTTCTGAGTTCGTCGAAATCGTGTCCGTCTACGGGGCCGACGTAGGTATAACCGAGATAATCGAATAACGTATTCTTATAAATAAGGTTTTTCAGCTTGCTTTTGCTGCGCTTTAGAACCTTTTTGAAGAAATTACCGATGAGCGGAATATGAGACAAAACCTTCTCTGTACCGCGTTTAACTCTGATATAGGTCGGCTTGATCCTCATATGAGAAAGGTGCTTAGCCATTGCGCCGACGTTATTTGAAATCGACATTTTGTTATCGTTGAGGATAACTATGAAATTCTTCTTAAAGCGTCCGGAATTGTTAAGCCCCTCATAAGCGAGTCCGCCGGTCATCGAGCCGTCGCCGATAATCGCTATTGTGTGAGAATTGTCTCCGCTGAGCTGTTTGGCTTTGGCAATTCCGTAAGCGGCCGAGATAGAGGTACTGGAATGGCCGGCGTTAAAAGCGTCATAATTGCTTTCGGAGCGCTTCGGGAAGCCGGCGAGTCCGTCTTTTTTTCGGATAGTGTCGATTTTTGAATAGCGTCCTGTGAGCATTTTATGTACGTAGCTCTGATGACCTACGTCCCATACTATGCTGTCCTTAGGACAGTTAAAAATCTTATGGAGCATTACCGTGAGCTCAACGATACCGAGGTTTGAGGCCAGATGGCCGCCGTTTACCGAAACGACCTCGATCAGCTTTTCACGGATCTCCGAACACAAAAGCTTAAGCTCATCGTCGGAAAGCTCCTTTAAATCCTTTGGAGAATTTATCTTTGAAAGGAGTTTGAAATTATTATCCATTTCTTATCATTCCTTAATTCTCGGAATACCGAAAATCATTTTTCTCTTTTAGAGAGCTCTAAAGCCATTTTTTTAAGCGCCGAGGTATCTGCGTCGAAAACATCGAGAGCCTTAAGCGCCTCGTCGGTAAGCTCGTCAACAAGCTCGCGGCATCTGTCTATTCCGAGCAGACTAACGTAGTTGGTCTTATCGTTATCAATGTCGCTTCCGATAGGCTTTCCGAGCGTCTCGGCGGATGAAGTGACATCTAGGATGTCGTCCATAATCTGGAACGAAATACCGATATTCTCTCCGAAGAGGGTCGCAGCCTTCATCTGCTCCTCGCTCGCTTTTCCGAGAGCGCAGCCCATCTCGCAGGCGGCCTTTATTAGTCCGCCGGTTTTCTTGATATCCATTTCACGGATGACCTCAAGCGGAGCGGACTTTGACTCGTTTTCAAGGTCTATTACCTGTCCGCCGACCATTCCGAGAGCGCCGCAATAGGACGCGAGGATATTGACGCATTTGCACGCGGCCTCTGCCCCGGCAAGCTTAACGGCGGCGGGAGAGGTCATGATCTCAAAGGCGAGGCTTTGGAGAGCGTCTCCCGCAAGCAAGGCTATATCCTCGCCGAAAACTTTATGGTTAGAGGGCTTACCTCTTCTCATATCGTCGTCGTCCATACACGGCAGATCATCGTGAATAAGCGAATATGTATGTATCATTTCGAGCGCACACCCAAACGGCAGCGCTACAGCTTCGTTGTCTCCGATAAGCCGGTAAAACTCCAGGACAAGTCTGGGGCGGATCCGCTTTCCTCCGGCTTTAAGGCTGTAGGCCATTGAATCGATAAGGTTTTTTTCAAGAGTTTCGTTATCGGGTATGTACGAATACAGTTCGTTTTCTATAAGTTTAATATCATCCATAGCTGTTTTACAGTCTCAGACTGCACCTCCGTTATTCATCGCCTCTAAGCGGGCGTTTATATCCATTATCTGACCCTTGCATTCGTTTAGCTGCTTATAGCAGTAATCCAAGAGCTCAAAGGCCTCGGCGTAGCGTTTCATACTATCCTCGAGGTTGAGCTTTCCTTCCTCGAGCTCGGAAACAAGAGTTTCAAGCTTGAGGTTAGCCTCCTCAAAGCTAAGCTTTTCCATCATTTTCCTCCCTTATGCTTTCGGCAATTTTCATTATACGTTCAAGCCTATGGTTAACTCCGCTCCTGGAGATCCCGAGGCTTTCGGAAAGCTCCTTGAGCGACATATCTGGGTTTTCAAGTCTCAGCTCGGCAAGCTGTTTAAGTCCATCGTCAAGCTCATCATAGAGCTTGCTTTTTTTAATTTTTCTAATAGCTATCGACTGTCTCGCCGCAGCTTCTGTAACCTTCCTGAGATTGGCAAGATCGGAATTGTTTCTTCTGTTTACAGAATTGCGTATCTCCTTTACAACAGAGGCGTTAATAACCTCCATTACCGAATCCGACGCTCCGATGTACGCGAGAAAATCGCATACGTTTTCGCTGCCCTTTATATATACCGTGTAGGTGTGATTGCGTCCGGTGATCCGCGGACTTACCGAGAACACCTCGACCTCGTTGATGAGCAGAACAAGATTCTCTGCCAAGGTTTTATGAGCTACGTTAAGCTCCAGGTGGTAGCCCTTCTCCGGATGAGTGACCGAACCGCACGCGAGAAAGGCGCCTCTTAAAAACGGAGCGTAAAGCTTTTCGTCACCGAGATTGGCACGGTTGATCCGAAGCTTTATATCACGATTATTATGACCCAGGCTCTCGCAAATCGCGGTTCTCTCAGACGGTATCGGGAGCGAGACCCGGGATAGTCTGCGACCTTTACAGGAGAGCTTAAGGTCGGATTCACGTTCGATGATAGGCGAAAACAGTTCACACAAAAGCGATTCAAAGCGACGGCAGGCGTCTGCGCTTTCGGATTTGAGGAGTATCTCTCTCGGAGAGAATTTCCCGCAAAACAATAGCATCCCATAGCATTCCGCAGCCATCATTTCATTGTTTTCAAACGGCAGAGCCGAGAGCTCGGCCTTAACCCTTGATGAAAAAGACATATCGAACCTATACAATAACCTTGCTGATATCGCGGTGAAATACCGAGGCCTTATAGTTCCTTTCCCTAAAATGATTCTTTAGATACTCAGCAACGGCAACACTACGGTGTTTTCCACCGGTGCAACCTACTCCAACAACGAAATCCACCTTGCCCTCTTTAAGATATAACGGCATAGCGCAGTCAAAAAACGCTGTTAGTTTTCTAATAAAAGCGTCGGTATCCTTTGAATCGAATACATAGTCAAACACCTCAGCATCGAGCCCGGTTTTATCCTTCAACTCGGTGATATAAAAGGGATTTGGCAAACAACGAACGTCAATTATGCAGTCGCAATCCACCGGAGCTCCGTGCTTGAATCCGAATGACATAAACGAAAGATTGATCGAATTTTCACCCTCTTCAAGGAAAATCCTGGTAACTCTCTCTTTAAGCAGCTTAACCGAAACGTTCGTTGTATCGATCGCGTAATCGGCCAGCTTTCTGAAAGGCTCAAGGTAAGACCCCTCAAGAGAAAGCGCGCTTTCAACGGATTTATCCGGAACAATAAGGGCGAGCGGATGTCGTCTGCGGGTTTCCTTATATCTTGTAACAAGGATGTCCTCTCTTGCGTCAAGGTAAATCAGCCTAAACGACTTTCGCTCCTTCTTAAACTGAATGATATCGTTGTATAAGCCGGAAAGATTGTTTCCGCCTCTGACGTCGATCACCACAGCGACTCGCTTCATTGACTCGTCAGTAGAGGTTTCGCACAAATTATAAAAGGTTGTCAATAATGTAGTCGGAAGATTATCCACGCAATAAAACCCTATATCCTCGAGTGAATGGAGCGCACAGGTTTTTCCCGCGCCTGATCTTCCGGTGATAATTACAAATTCCATAGTTTAATCCAGATAGATAATCTCGCGTTGTAAATCGTAACCCGTTTCTTTTTTAACGGTTGTCTGTATTTTTTTAATCAGCGCCTTTACATCCGAGGCGGTCGCGTTTCCTGTATTTACAATAAAGCCTGCGTGCTTAGGTGAAACCTGAGCTCCGCCTACAGACGCGCCCTTAAGACCGCATTTTTCGATGAGAGCGCCCGCATAATTACCCTCGGGGCGACGAAAAACCGAACCGGCAGAAGGGAATTCAATAGGCTGCTTATCCTTGCGCCTTCCCATATAATCCTCCATACGGTTGCGGATCTCAGTCTTGTTATCCAGCTTTAAGCGGAAGGTCGCTCCTATAACAGTAAAACCGTTTTCTTTATAAACGCTGTGCCTGTAGCCAAAATTCAGTCCGGATGATTTAATTGTTCCGACGCGGCCGTCTCTGTCTATATGACGAACGCTGTACACAACGTCCTTGATCTCGCCGCCGTACGCACCGGCGTTCATAAAAACGGCTCCGCCTACAGAGCCCGGTATTCCCCAGGCAAATTCCAATCCGGACAGCGAGCAGTTTTCAGCTTCACGGCAGAGCCCCATCAGAGATAGTCCGGCTCCGCAGTAAACTGTATTCTCATCCAGACGCTCAAACTTTTTAAAATCACCGTCGAGATGAAGCACCACACGGTCAAGTCCGTCGTCGCTTACTACAACGTTGCTTCCTTTTCCAAGAACTATGTAAGAAAGCTCATTCTCGTTGATAAACTTTATCAGCACAGAAAGCTGAGGCACCTTATAAACTTCTATATACAGCTTAGCGTTTCCGCCGATTTTAAAGGTGGTTTTCGTGCTCATCGGAGCGTCGAAAACCGGTTTGCAGCCAAGCTTTAACGCTAAATCAAAAACAGCCTGATAATTATTCATAATTACTCCTTAATTCCAGTTATCGACAACACGCTTTTCGGTTAGCTCTTCATCTATTTCCATACCGAGACTCGTGAGCAGATCCTGTGCGGCGTTATAGCCCATCTTTTTCTGTCTGTTATTCATCGCGGCAACCTCTATTATATTCGAGAGGTTACGTCCGGGCTTTACCGGAATCGTCATTATAGGAACGTCTATCCCCAGAATCTCCATATATTCATTCTCTAAGCCCATCCGGTCATAAACCTTTTTACTGTCCCAAAGCTCCAGATTGATAACAAGGTCAATTTTTTCGGAGAGCTTGATCGAACCCATACCGAAAAGGTTTCTGGCGTTAATAATTCCTACGCCTCTCAGCTCAACGAAATGACGAATATTCTGCGGAGATTGGCCGATCAGAGTTGAATTATTGATCCTGCGGATCTCGACGGCGTCGTCCGCAATCAGTCTGTGACCGCGCTTCATAAGCTCTATCGCCGTCTCGCTCTTACCTACTCCGCTGTCGCCGATAATAAGCGAACCCTCGCCGTATACCTCGACCAAAACTCCGTGACGGGTAATTCTGGGAGCAAGCTCAGCGCTCAAATAAGTAACCAGCGCCGCAGTCAGGCCTGAGGTTGTTTCAGACGACTGCAAGACGGGGATTCCGCGCTCAGTAGCGCAGCGCATCATAGCGTCGTTAAATTCATAGCTTCGGCAGAGTATAACCGCAGGCGGTCCAAATCGAAATATCGAATCTATAACATACTGCTGCTGTTCAACCCCAAAGCGTGATAAATACGAAAATTCGGTATGTCCAAATACCAGGATTCGGGTTTTGTCAAAGAAATCAAAATAACCCGTAAGCTGAAGACCCGGTCGGCTTATATTGCTGTTGGTTATCATGATCTCTTCCGGCTCCTTTGGCATATATAACGGAGTCAGCGAAAGCTCGTCGATAATTTTTTTAAGAGATACAGAAAAATCAGTTGCCATAAAACCCACCCTTTCACATACAGGTATACCAGTATAGAGTATATTATACTACAAAAGAACGAATTTGAAAAGTGAATTTTCGCATTTCTTTGCAGAATTTGCATAAAAATGCATCCAAATTCTACAATAATGTGATTTTTTACGCACAACCGGTATTTTGTGAGTAAGTTCAACTCGGATCAGGTTTTTTTATGAGCTTTTTTATAATCGAATAAAAAAGCATAGTGCCGATAGAAGACACGCTGAAAATCATTACAATTTCCTGCGAAATCAGAAAATTTCTTACAGGCTCAGCATACAGAGCGGCCACTGTCAATCCGAACACGACAAAAATATAAACGGCGTTTGTAATATATATATGCTTTACGGAAGAAAACATTGAAACACTACCCAAGGATATTATATACAGAGAGCTCACCGAAAGAAAACTGAGAAGCATAAAATCAGCTCCTCTGAAAACCCCGAGATGAGCTTTTGCGGGAATGATGTGGACAGGAAACGAGCCCTTCTGCTCAAATGATAAGAATGAAAAACAAAGCATAAACATAAGAATTACACCGCTGAAAATTACAGAAAGACGGGCTTTTTGCTTTGTTACACAATCGCCGAGCGCAACATAAGCCGCGGAAGGAAACAATAGAGTGAGAGCCGGAAGAATATTGCTGTCCGGTTCCAAGGTAATTCCAAGCTTAATATCGTCGAAGCAGCAAATCAAAATATACACCAGCGCGAAAAAAGTGAATACACCTATCACCGCAGCAGCTCTCGAAATAGCCTCTATCCCCTTTATTGTACAAAAATACGCGAACCCCATCATTATCATCGCTATAAGCCACGGAGGATTATAATCTAGCGTGGAGCTCATATATTCAAGGAATTCTATTCCGGTTATAATAGCGAATAAAGTGAAATAGATGCCGGTTATTACCTTTGTCACAACATCGGATTTCCCTTTGTAAAAAGTGATTATCAGAATATCGACCGTAAGAGCTGCGGCGCATTCGATTATGAAAAAGATCGAGTTTTTATTGTCAACAAACAGGATCGCTATAAGGCCGGAAAGCATCATAGCGTACCAGAATTGCGCCATAGTGATTCTGTTATTCTTCATAAACACTTCCTCCCTCCAGCTTCTGAACATTCATATCATATTCGGAGAGCCTTTTCCACCCCATACGAACAAAAACATCGCGCATATAGTCCTTTGAAAACGGAGTAATAGGGCTGACAAAAGCAACTCCGAGCGTAGAACGCGAGCAAATATAGATTGTGACAACAGTGCATAGCATTGCTATTCCCCATGTTCCAAGCAATCCGCCCGCCGCAATAAACGATAGCCTCAGAATAGTTACCTGCGGATACAAATCAGGGATCACGTAGCTGCAAATCGCCGCGGCCGCCACGGCCATCAGCGACGGAGCTCCAATTAGCCCGGCCTGAATCGCGCAATCTCCGATCACAAGCGCTCCGACTATGCTCACAGCATGGCCGAGAACCTTCGGTAGTCTGAGCCCTGCCTCTCTCATTATTTCGTAAATGAAATCGATCATTATGATTTCCAAGGGCAAAGGCAGAGGCGTGTTTTCTATAGATTCCTGAATGTTTTTCAGGAGCGGCTTGGGAAAATACTCCGGATGAAACGTCACGAAAGCTATATATAGTCCGGGCAAGAGTATGGAAATAAAATAGGAAATATATTTCAGCATTCTGGTTAACGTCGCAAAATACGGACGGTTCGAGTAATCGTCTACTGACTGGAAATTCTCAGCAAATAAATGAGGGATCACAAGCACAGACGGTGTTCCGTCAACAATAATGCCGATCCTGCCCTCCATTAGCTTCCCGCAGAGCGTATCCGGACGTTCTGTTATTCCGACGCCGGTAAACACACCGTTTTTGCCGTTGTCCTCGAGATACGGTACAAGATAGCCGCTTCCTAAAACCGTTTTAAGATTGCAGGCCTTCACCCTGCTTCTGAGCTCGTTCACGGATGAATCGGTAGCTTTACCCCTGATATAACACAGCGATATCATAGTATTCGACTCAGATCCTACGCTCAGAGTCTCGAAAACAAGGGAGGGATTCTTTAGTCTCCGCCTGATAAGCGTCATATTGATTTTCAGAGCCTCCGTAAATCCTTCCCGGCTACCACGCTGTACAAGCTCGCTTTCCGGCTCTGAAACTCCCCTATATGCGAACCCCTGTGCTCCTACCGCGAGCATTTTTTCACATCCGTCGACGGATACAAGCGCAAATCCCGACATCATATAATATAGCGCGTCATCATAATTCTCAATTAGAATTATTTCGCTGCCTGACAACACGCTTTCAAAGATATTATCAAAAAGCTTCTCCCCTGTTTCACTGCTAAATTCAGCGTTGAGTAGTGGATTGATTACATAAACGGCAAGGTTTTCCTTGTCACACATTCCCTCGGTAGTAAAAACCGCGCACTTTACTCCGTTTGTCAAAACAAGATTACGAACGGTAAAATCAGCCGAATTGTTTGCAATAGCTTTAAGCTCGGAAATGTTTTTTCTCAAAGATTTATACATTATACCACCATATAAATTTTTTACCGAAAAAAATGCATTATTCAGTATATAAAGAGAATATTAATTGTGGTGGTTGAATGCTTATAACGATAATCAGAACAGTAATTTTATACGCTCTTGTTATATTTGCTGTAAGGCTTATGGGAAAAAGAACCTTAAGCGAAATGCAGACCTCCGAGCTGGTCATTACACTGTTGATAGCCGATATCGCATCCCTACCAATGGAGGACGTCAGCAAGCCTATGCTGTCG
>CACYDK010000085.1 GCA_902773155.1 uncultured Ruminococcus sp. | reverse complement strand
TACGAAAGCCCTAAATGGTACGGAAAATGTCCATCCTGCGGAGAATGGAACACAATGCAAGAAGAGCTTAAGGAACCGCTAAAGACGTCTTCAGTCGTTAAACGTCGCTCCTCATCATACTCAAAACCGGTATCGGTAAGCGAAATCTCTACAGATGACGAACAAAGATTTGACACAGGCTTCTCCGAACTGAACCGAGTTTTGGGCGGCGGAATAGTAAAGGGAAGTCTGGTGCTTTTAGGCGGAGACCCGGGAATCGGCAAATCTACGATACTTATGCAGATTTGCCGCAATCTCAGCTCATTACATATACTCTACGTGTCAGGAGAGGAGTCGCTTAGACAACTTAAGCTAAGAGCGGACAGGCTAGGAGTAAATTCATCTAATATAAAAATAATGACAGAGACTGACGCCGAAATAGTATGCGAGGAAATCAAGTCGGAAAAACCGGATCTGGTTATGATCGACTCAATCCAAACGATGATGATCAACGAGCTCAGTTCATCGGCCGGCAGTATCACTCAGGTTCGCGAATGTACCAATCTTATAATGCACACCGCAAAGGATTATGATATCCCGGTAATGGTAGTCGGACACGTTAACAAGGAAGGCTCCATAGCCGGACCGAAGGTTCTGGAGCATATCGTCGACACTGTACTATATTTTGAGGGCGACAAACAGATGTCCTGCAGAATAATACGAGCAGTTAAAAACCGCTTTGGATCTACCAATGAAATCGGAGTTTTCGAAATGACCGACAAAGGACTCTCTGAGGTCGAAAATCCGTCGCAAATGATGCTGTCCGGAAGGCCAAAAGGCGTTTCAGGAACATGCGTAACCTGTTCGCTCGAGGGTACCAGACCTATCCTCACAGAGATTCAAGGACTGGCAACCCAGTCGGGTTATGGTAATGCCAGAAGAATGTCTACAGGCTTTGATTATAACAGGCTTTCGCTATTACTTGCTGTGCTGGAAAAACGAGCAGGATATTACTTTAATAATATGGACGCCTACATTAATATAGTCGGCGGTTTAAAAATCGACGAACCGGCGGTAGATCTGGCGATTTGTATGGCCTTAGTGAGTAGCCTTAAGGATACTCCGATTCGAGAGGACGCCGTAGCTTTCGGAGAAATAGGTCTCGCAGGCGAGATTCGCTCAGTATCGCAGGCACAGCAAAGGATCAACGAAGCCGTTAGACTGGGCTTTACTAAAATAGTGATCCCATATCACAATGCTAAGGGGATTGACGCTAAGGGAGCCGAAATAATCGGCGTTCGTAACATCCGTCAGGCATTCGAGGCGCTCAGTGAATAACATATTAATAATGTCAGGCGAGTTTGAAGGACTTATATACGCCGTTCAAGAGCTCGGTTTTAATGTAATACAGTCCGAGAGCATAGATGTTTTACCGCCGTTTGAGCGCAATCACGCCGATATGCAAACGCTAAAAATAGGCGATACAGTGTTTATCCTTAAGGATTGTGAAAGACTCAGCGCTGAAATAAAAAAGCTTGGTTACAATGTAATCAAAACCGAGTCGAAAATCAAAGGAAAGTACCCAGGAAATGTGCTTTTAAACGCTGTTTACTTGAACGGAAAGCTTTACGGCAGGCTTGACTCACTTGACAAATCACTTATAGCATACTGCAAGAACCACTCTATTGATATGATAAATGTAAAACAAGGCTATACAAAATGTTCCACAGCTACCATCGAAGGCGGTTTTATAACGTCCGACAGAGGTATTTTTGACGCTATGTTAAGAAATGGGGAAGAGGGCCTACTGATAGAATGCGGCGATATTGAGCTAAAAGGAGTCGATTACGGTTTTATCGGTGGTTGCTGTTTTGAATATGACAATACAGTGTATATGACAGGAGTTTTAAATAATCACAAAAACAAGGCTGATATAGAGAACTATATAAAGTATAAAAACAAGAAAATACAGTATCTAAGCACTGATAGCATATACGATATCGGAGGGTTCGTCGTTCTATAACGGCGGACTTTTTATTTTGCGCAAAAATATTACAAATAGTATAATAACTTGAATTATACAAAATATTGTTAGTTAACGAGGAAAACTCAAAGTTGAATTATACAAAATATTGTTAATAAACGGGGATAACCTATTTACAAAAATAGGAAGCTGAAAAAAATAAATTTACTTTAGAGGGGTAGTCTAAATCCCAAAAGCTTCAAATGCTGCGATTATGCATAATATATTCCGAAAACGGATCAAAGTCCGGACTTGCAATTTCAGGATTTGCCTTCTTCAATATATATCAAATATAGTAAAAGATGGAATACAGTACATTGAGTTATGACTAAACGAAATACACCTCAAAAAAGAATCAGAAAAAATTATTAGAACGTTATCAAAGAGAATTTAGTTTATCAAAAAGATTTGGTACGGATCATAAAAAAAGAAAAACTACATAACCGTAGTTTTTCGTTAATGCAGGTATTCTTTTAATTATATGAGTATGCCTTCTCATTCTATTGGATTATAGCCCTTAATGTCTGTA
>CACYDK010000084.1 GCA_902773155.1 uncultured Ruminococcus sp. | reverse complement strand
GCTGCGTAAGGCTCTCGATGATTTCTCTTACCTGATCGCTTTCGTTGTCGGCTCTGACTACTATTTCTATATCGCTGAGCGTTTTGTCACGCTCAAAGCGAACCTTAAGCTTCTTCATACGGCAGTCCCCCCTTACTTAGTTTTTTCAACGGATGAGCGCACTCGGCGTTCTTTGTCCGATAGTATCGGCAATCATTACAAGCCGACCTGGTAACCGAGTAGAGCTCGCACCACGGCTGATGCTCCCAGCCGTACTTTGTACGACATAAGCGACAAACAAAAAGCGAGCATCTTCCGCGTATTATATTTTGGGATAACACGGTTTCATTACGCAAAAGAATCCTCTCCCCCGAAATATTATCTTTTATGACCATACAATAATCAAATGATCAAGTCAATACTTTGGGAACGAACGGTAGAAAAACCGGCACAAACGGTTATCGCTTTGCCCTGATAAAAAACTAACGCGCGAGCCTACTGCGTAAAACTATTGTCAAAACCGCGATTTTGTACCTTGAATATTTCTTATTATAGGCGTATAATACAAAGGAAATATAGCAAAAGAGGAGTTTTCTTTTTGGGAAACTTCTTTTTTGCGAAGAAAAAAGGGATGGTTTTATGTCTAAGAAGCAGTTCAAATCCGAGTCGAAAAGACTTTTGGATTTAATGATCAACTCTATTTACACTCACAAGGAAATCTTCCTTCGCGAGCTTATCTCGAACGCAAGCGACGCTATAGACAAGCTCTGCTTTATCTCGCTTACCGACGACAAGGTAGGACTCTCGCGCTCCGATTTCAAGATCAATATCGCGTCCGACAGAGATTCGAGGATACTCACCATCGAGGACAACGGCATCGGTATGGACAAGGACGACCTCGACAAAAACCTCGGCACAATCGCCTCCTCGGGCTCGTACCGCTTTAAGCAGGAGATGGAGAAAAACGACGACGTCGACATCATAGGCCAGTTCGGCGTAGGCTTTTACTCGGCGTTTATGGTGGCCGACAAGGTTGAGGTACTCACCAAAAAATACGGCGCCGACAGCGCGTACAAATGGACTTCGACAGGCGCCGACGGCTACACTGTAGTCGAGGCCGAGAAGGACTCTGTAGGTACGATCGTGACCCTCCACATAAAGGAGGATACCGAGAACGAGCACTACAGCGAGTTTTTGGAGCAGTACCGCATTTCCGAGCTTATCAAAAAATACAGCGACTACATCCGCTACCCCATTATTATGGATATGACCCGAAGTAAGGTCAAGGAAGGCACCGAAAACAGCGAAAAGCCCGAGTACGAGACCGTTACCGAAGCCGAGACGCTCAACTCGATGGTTCCCATCTGGCAGCGTCCGAGAAAGGATGTAAGCGACGAGGAGTACGAGAAATTCTATCACGAGAAATTCAGCGCTTTCGACAAGCCCGCTAAGATCATCACCACCTCGGTAGAGGGCGTAGTAACCTACAAGGCTCTGCTCTACATTCCCTCAAAGGCTCCCTTCGACTACTACACAAAGGAATTCAAGAAGGGCTTACAGCTTTACTCCAGCGGCGTTCTGATTATGGACAACTGCGAGGAGCTTCTGCCCGACCACTTCCGCTTTGTACGCGGCGTAGTCGACAGCCAGGATTTCTCGCTTAATATTTCGCGAGAGGTACTCCAGCACGACCATCAGCTCAAGACTATCGCCACAGCTCTCGAAAAGAAAATCAAAAATGAATTAAGCTCGCTCCTCAAGAAGGATAGAGAGACCTACGAGAGCTTCTACAACGAGTTCGCCCGCCAGCTCAAGTACGGTATCGTCAGCGATTACGGTATGCATAAGGACAACCTCAAGGATCTTCTTATGTTCAACTCCTCAAATTCCGACAAACTCACAACGCTTTCAGAGTACGTTGACAGAATGACAGAGGAGCAAAAGTACATCTACTTCGCAACCGGCGAGAGCGTTACCGGGATCAGCAAGCTTCCGCAGGCCGAGCAGGTTCTGTCAAAGGGCTTTGAGATTCTCTACTGCACTCAGGACATCGACGAGTTCACACTCCAGAGTCTTATGAGCTACAAGGATAAGCAGTTCCGCAATATTGACAGCGACGACCTCGGCATTGAGCCGGAGGACAACGGCGACGAGGTTGAAAACAGCGACGAGGTGCTTAAGTTCGTACGCGATACCCTCGGAGACAGAGTGTCAGAGGTTGTGGCCAGCAAAAAGCTCGTAAGCCATCCGGTTTGTATGACCGCTAAGGGCGGCGTCAGCTTTGAGATGGAGAAGTATTTCAACGCTATGCAACCCGAGGCCGGAATGAAGGCGCAGCGCTGCCTGGAGCTCAATATGAATCACGACGCGGTCAAGGCTATGGCCGAATTAATCGGCGAGGACGATGACAAGGCCAGAAAATACGCTGAAATCTTCTACAATCAGGCTCTGCTCATAGCCGGTCTGCAGATTGAGAATCCTTCCGACTACGCAGACCTTGTTTGCTCGCTGATGTAATAGCTTTTTTAGATATCAATACATACCGGCTCGGTCGTCCGAGCCGGTTTTGTTTAATATTTCTTCCGGCAGGGCGGGTAAATTCATTACGATCATAAATAATACAGGCGGAATACACTATCAGTAGCTATCCCCTGTCGAACAAAAATAGCGGTTTTTTTATTAATACTCTTGACAAATACCTTGTTTTGGAATATAATACACGTGACGCTTGAGTTAGGTCTCGCTAACTCAAGCGAAAATCAAGAGCTCTTAGTTAGATTTAACTAACTTAACGAAAGGAAAATGCATATGATGCCTCTGATATTCGCGGACACCGGTGAAATAAATATTATAAAGCGAATCGGCGGAAGCCCCGAGGTCAAAAAACACCTTGAAAACCTCGGCTTTGTCGCCGGAGGAGAGGTCACTGTTATTAACGAGATAGGCGGCAACCTGATAGTTAAAGTCAAGGAAGCCCGAGTAGCCGTAAGCAAGGAAATGGCTCAAAAAATAATGGTATAAAGGAGTAAGGGTATGAAAACACTGAGAGACGCCAAAATAGGCGAAACCGTCAGGGTAAAAAAGCTCCACGGAGAGGGTGCGGTCAAACGCCGCATCATGGATATGGGAATCACAAAGGGCGTTGAGATCAGGGTCCGCAAGGTGGCTCCGTTGGGCGATCCTATCGAAGTAACCGTGCGCGGCTACGAGCTTTCGCTTCGAAAGGCAGACGCCGAAATAATCGAAACTGAATAAGAAAGGAAAATCCAGATGAGTATAAGAATTGCTCTTGCCGGTAACCCCAACTGCGGAAAAACCACTCTCTTCAACGCGCTTACCGGCTCAAACCAGTTTGTCGGAAACTGGCCGGGAGTAACAGTCGAAAAAAAAGAGGGAAAGCTTAAAAAACACAGTGATGTAGTTATAACCGACCTTCCGGGTATTTATTCGCTTTCTCCCTACACCCTTGAGGAAGTCGTAGCGAGAAACTATCTTATCGAGGAGAGACCCGACGCGATCTTAAACATTGTTGACGGTACAAACCTGGAGCGTAACCTGTACCTCACCACCCAGCTTACCGAGCTAGGGATTCCCGTTGTCGTTGCCATAAACATGATGGATGTTGTTAAGAAAAACGACGACGTGATCTATATTGACGAGTTGTCCAGAGCGCTCGGCTGCAAGGTGGTCGAGATCTCAGCTCTTAAGCTAACGGGAATCGATAAGGCCGCCGAGGAGGCGATAAAGGCCGCAAAGGGCGAAAAGACCATTCCTCAGCACAGCTTCAGCGGAGCTGTCGAACACGCTTTGGCTCATATTGAGGAGGCGGTAGTTCACGATTTGCCCGAGGAGCAGCAGCGTTGGTACGCAATCAAGATATTTGAGCGCGACGAAAAGGTACTTGAAAAGCTAAGTCTGCCGGAAAAAACTCTCAACCATATTGAGAAGGATATCGCCGCCGCGGAAGCAGAGCTCGACGACGACGCCGAGAGCATAATCACTAACGAAAGATATATCTACATAGGTTCCATCATCAAGGGCTGTTACAAAAAGAAAAACCGCGGAAAGCTTTCGACCTCGGACAAAATAGACAAGGTCGTTACAAACCGCTTTCTTGCCCTCCCGATTTTCGCGGTAATAATGATAATAGTTTACTATGTTTCGATCACCACGGTCGGAACCGCGTTTACAGATTGGGTGAACGACGGCGTGTTTGGCGAGGGCTATCACCTATTTACCATAGGCGACAGCGAGTTCGACGAGGCAAACGAGGACTACGGCGCAAAGCATTTCTTTAAGAACAAGGAAATCGAGTCCATGCTCAAGCAGGCTGCCGAAAAGGAAAAGGCCGAAACAAAGGGCAACACCGTTGCGGCCGCGACTCTGTACGAGGCCTATACCGACAAGGAAGCGAGCTTCGGCGATTTTACCGAAGCATACGAGCAGTACGGCGCGGCCGTCGATGAGCTCGGATTCAGCTTTACCGAGACGGTCGACCCAATTTTGGAGGAGGCTCCCGCCCCTGACGAATACGGCGTATGGATCCCGAGCGTTCCTGTGTTGATCGAAAACGGGCTGGACGCGATCAACTGCGCGGACTGGCTCAAGAGCCTCATACTCGACGGCATAGTCGCCGGAGTCGGAGCCGTGCTCGGATTCCTGCCGCAGATGCTCGTGCTGTTCATCTTCCTTGCTTTCCTCGAAAGCTGCGGATATATGGCGCGTATCGCCTTTGTAATGGACAGGGTATTCCGCAAATTTGGCCTCTCAGGAAAATCGTTTATCCCGATGCTTATCGGTACAGGCTGCGGAGTTCCGGGAATCATGGCCTCGCGAACAATAGAAAACGAACGCGACAGGCGTATGACAATAATGACTACCACCTTTATCCCCTGCGGAGCGAAGCTGCCGATCATCTCGATGATCGCGACCGCGCTCTTCGGAGGAACATGGTGGATCGCTCCCAGCGCGTACTTTATAGGTATGGCGGCAATCGTGGTCTCGGGCATTATGCTTAAGAAAACTAAAATGTTCTCGGGCGACCCGGCTCCGTTCGTTATGGAGCTCCCTGCCTACCATCTCCCGACCGTCGGCAACGTACTTCGCTCTATGTGGGAGAGAGGCTGGTCCTTCATCAAAAAGGCCGGTACTATAATTCTGCTCGCCTCGATACTTATATGGCTCGGCTCAAAATTCGGCTGGACCAACGGAGCATTCGGCTTTAACGCCGACCTGGAGCTTACGGATTCGGTGCTTGGCGTGATCGGAAACGCGATCAAATGGATCTTTGTTCCCATTGGCTTTGGTGACGCAACTGCCGCGATCGCCACGATTATGGGACTTGTCGCCAAGGAAGAGGTCGTCGGCGTATTCGGAGTTCTGGATTTTGTCGGAATGACTCAGCTCTCGGCTTATTCGTTCCTCGTTTTCAACCTTCTCTGCGCTCCCTGCTTCGCGGCTATCGGCGCGATCAAGCGAGAGATGAACTCGCCGAAATGGACTCTGTTCGCGGTCGGATATCAGTGCGTATTCGCCTATGCCGTATCACTCATGATTTATCAGATTGGGTCTGTATTTACGGGAAGCCTCAATGTTTTGGGTCTTATCTTCGCGATAGCTGTAGCGGCATTTATGCTCTTTATGCTGTTCAGACCCTACAAGGAATCGACCCGTCTAAGCGTAAAGGTCAAGTAAAAAAGGAGAAGAAATGGACTTTTTAATCAGCAATATCGGAACAATAGCCGTAGCTATAATAGTCGCGGCGATTGTAGCGGCGATCGTGATCTTCCGCTTCCGAAACAAGAAAAAAGGCGTTTCATCCTGTGGATGCGGATGCGCTGACTGTCCTATGAAGGGCAAATGCAAATCGTAAAAGCATCTTTTAATCACGATCATTTTGTTTTTCACACTACTTGTCATAGTCCCCTATAGGGAAAAGGCACACAACCGTCATCTCTCGGTTGTGTGCCTTCGTTTTATTTTCGTTCTTGTTACGGGGCTGTTTTACAGCCCTTCTTCCCTTTTAACTGCGCCGGCCGAAAGCTCTCGCAGTCAACACACTGACATTTCGTCGGGTGAGGCTCGTGCGTCCCTACCGTTATCGCGTCGAGCGAACAGTATCCGCGCTCGGAGTTTTGATGGACGCAGCTCTTTACGGAGCATTTTATGCTCTCGTTTACATACCTGTTATCATTCATTCGTATCACCTCTTTAAGCATACTATTATTTTTCCCCGAGCGGCGAAAATATACGCACGGAAAAAACTATTAAAAATACTATGTTGTAAAGGAGGCTTACGATGTTTTACGTATTCCTATTTATACTGTCATTTTTCGCGGTCATAGGTTTTTTCTGCCTGTTACGGGCGGCCGTCAGGATTTTTTCACGGCCGGTAGAGGAACGCGAAATCATACTTATCGAGCCGATCGGGAAAAATCAAAAAAACGCCGAATTTGTGCTGAGGAGCGCGGCCGGAAGGGTAATGTGGATGGGACGCTTCGCTCCGGACAGGGTAATCTGTCTTGACTGCGGTATGGACAGCGAAACCCGAAAGCTTTGCACTCTCGTTACGCACGACTACCCGTTTATGGAAATATGCACGAAGAACGAGATTCAAAACCGGATAGCTAAGCTT
>CACYDK010000083.1 GCA_902773155.1 uncultured Ruminococcus sp. | reverse complement strand
GGGCAGGGCGTTGTCGCCGGTTCTGTCGAGGCTTTTTAAGGGAGCGCCCAAGGGAAGCGCCGCTCTGGAAAAAATCAGTATGAACGTCAGCGCGAATCTTCTCGGGCTGGGCAACGCCGCTACGCCCTTCGGAATAAGCGCGATGCGCGAGCTGCAGGCAATGAATCCCGAGCATGAAAGGGCAAGCGACGATATGATAACCTTCGTATTGATCAACACCGCTTCGATCCAGCTAATGCCGACGATGATTGGAACGCTCAGACAGAGCATGGGAAGCGAAGAGCCGTTCTCGGTTTTGCCGTGCATATGGATAAGCTCGGCCTGCGCGCTGTTGGTCGGACTTTTGCTGACCAGGATTTTGAGGTAGCTTATGGAGATATTTATGCCGGCGTTTATAGCGGCGGTGGTCATTTTCGGGATTATAAGGAGGGTTCCGGTTTTTGAGGCGTTCCGGGTCGGAGCGCTCGAGGGTCTCCGGACTCTGCTGGAGCTGGCGCCGACCCTCGTAGGACTTATTGTCGCGGTCAATATGCTAAAGTCGAGCGGATTTACGGAGCTTATCTGCACGGCGGTTTCTCCGGCGGCGGAGTTTTTGGGATTCCCAAAGGAAATCGTCCCTATGATACTCTTGCGCCCGGTATCGGGAGGCGGCTCGACCGCGCTTCTCACGGGAATTTACAAGGAATGCGGACCCGACAGCTTTGCGGGACTCACAGCCTCGGTTCTCGCGGGCTCAACAGAGACCACGTTTTACGCGATCGCGGTTTACTACGGAAGCGTAGGTATAAAGAAAACTCGCCACACGTTAGTATCTGCGCTTTCGGCGGATCTTACGGCGGCGGTGATGGCTGTGATCACTGTAAGGCTGTTCTATTAATACGATAGATAAGCGTGTTTCAGCTATCCGGCATTCGGGGAAGCTCGTTTAACAACGTAAACCTCTGCTCAAATGATCCCGCCGCCGCTTTTCAGCGACGGCGGGGCGGAGTATATAAAAAGGCAGATAGCAGATTTATACCTCATTATCCGAGCTTCATCCTAAGCTCGGCGAGTATCTTCTTTTCGCGGCGGCTGACCTGAACCTGAGTCATATTCATACGCCGCGCGGTCTCTGTCTGGGTAAGATATTTATAATACCTGAGCTCGATCAGCCTGCGGTCGTCCGAAGGCAGGCGTTCGATAAGCTCGCGGAGCGCGATTTTTTCGGTCAGGCTTTCGGCAATATCCTCGGTCGGAAGCTCGAGCTCTCCCCCGCCGTCCTCGTCGCCGAAGGTCAGTGACAGCGGTATCCTGACAGAGTTAAGCGCGTCGGAGATCTTGTCCTCCGGCTCGCCCGTGAGGGCAGATAGCTCCGACACTGTGGGGGAACGGCCGTGCTCGGAGCAAAAGCTCTCGCTTAAGGTTGTCAACCTTCGGCCGAGCTCCTTGAGGCTTCGGCTGACCTTTACAGTACCGCCGTCGCGAAAAAGGCGCTTAAGCTCGCCGAGGATCACGGGCACGGCGTAGGTAGATAGCTTATGTCCGAGCTCCGGATTATAATTCCTGGCAGCCTTGACAAGTCCGAGACAGCCGGCGGAAAAAAGCTCCTCATACTCGATACCGCGGTTTTTAAAGCGGCGGCAGCAGGCGTGAACGAGGGCAAGGTTATCCTCTACGAGCTTCATCTCAACGCAACGATCCTCTTCTTAAGCGTAACGGTCGTGCCCTTTCCGGGCGCTGATTTAACCGATACGCTGTCCATAAAGCTCTGCATTACGGCAAAGCCGAGTCCGGCTCTCTCCTCCTCCTGAGCTGTGGTGTAGAGCGGCTGCATAGCGCGCTGTACGTCCTCGATCCCTACTCCGCGGTCGCGAATCTTTATTATCACATTCCGGTCGGAGGTCAGGTAAGCGTCTATGTATATCATTCCGCTCTCCCGACGATAGCCGTGGACGATCGAGTTGGTGACAGCCTCGCTTACGGCGGTCTTTATATCCGCGAGCTCCGCGATCGTCGGATCGAGCTCAAGCACAAAGGCTGAGATCACACTTCGCGAAAAGGCCTCGTTCGTGCTTTTGCTCAAAAGCTTTATATGCATTTCATTTTGTACGTTTTTCATTTCATGACCCCCAAGGTGTTGACTCCGCTTAGCGCGATGATTCGCGACAGATTATCGGGTACGTTCGTCACGCGGAGCTCTCCGCCCATAAGACCGATACTGCGGTAACGTCCCATTATCAGACCAATTCCCGAGCTGTCCATAAAGCTGACACGTGAAAAATCCAGCTCCAGCACCGAGGGTCTCAGCGCGGTAAGCCTGCCGTCGATCGCGGTTCTCAGTCCGACGGCGCGGTTATGGTCGATCTCACCGCTGAGAAAGACCGTCAGCTTATCGTTATCGTAATTTGTATCCAGCATTTTTCATTCCTCTTTTTTTATTCCTGTTTTCTCAAGGAAAATAAATCATTTTTGTAGGTATAGTTATTTGTAGCAGTTACCTATTAAAAACCAAAAGCCTGTACCAATGATAATCGGTACAGGCTGTAAAAACTGTCATAAAATGTCACGCAGTTAAAATTTGTTGAGAATATAAGGCCTGAGCTCGGAGGCCATATAGAGCGAACCGGCGACCAGGAGCAGAAAGCCGTGTTTTTTGGCGTATTCAAACGCTTTGTCGAAGGCCTCAAACGCGGAGGAGCAGGCTTCGACCTCGGAGAAATACGGACGGCATTTCTCCGCGAGAGCCTCGGAGGTCATAGTTCGGGGATTGCAGACCGGAGCTGTAAACACGGCGTCAAGCGATCCGCATAGGATCTCTATCGAGGAGCTGCTGTCCTTATCAGCGAGCATCCCGAGCACCGCAACGACTCCCGGACGGTCGTTGTATTTATTCAGCGCGTTTTTCAGGGCGTTCACTCCGTCGGGGTTATGAGCCCCGTCCAGGATCACGGGAGGGTTTTCGCCGAGCAACTCAAAACGCGCTGGATTTTTGGCGTTTTTAAAGCCCTCGCAAAGCGACTCATCTGAAAACGGAAGGCTCTGTCTTACAACTTCGAGAGCTACAAGAGCTGTTTTGGCGTTCTCGAGCTGGTGGTCGCCGAGAAGCGGAAGCAGAAGCTTATTGTTTTTGTACTCAAAAAGCGTGCCGTTTAAATTCTCTTTAAGAATTATAATCCCGACATCCGCGCTGTTCAGGAGCTTTACGCCCTTAACGGAGCAGTCGCGCTCAATCGTCCTGATGACCTCAGGGCTTTGGGGAGAGGTCACGGCTACCGAACCGGGCTTGATTATCCCGCATTTCTGCAGCGCGATCTTCTCCAATGTGTCGCCGAGGATCGCGGTGTGGTCGAGACCTATAGAAGTTATTACAGAACAGAGCGGCGGCTTAATAACGTTTGTGGAGTCGAGCAAACCGCCCATTCCGGTCTCGAGGACAACGACGTCGCAACCGGCTTCCTCATGTATCAAGAACTCGAGCGCGTTGACATACTCGAATTCGGTTATCACGCAATCCTCCGAGGCGAGACGTTCGAGGATCGGGAAGGTGCGCTCGACCGCGTCGGAAAGCAACTCCTCCGAAATCATCTCGCCGTTTATCTGGATCCTCTCGCGAAAATCAATTATGTAAGGAGAAATGAAAAGTCCGGTCTTGTAGCCGGCCGAGGTCAGCACGGAGCTGATAAGCTGACAGGTAGAGCCCTTTCCGTTGGTACCTGCCACGTGGATGAACTTAAGCTCATCCTGCGGATTTCCCAGCTCGTCGAGCAGCCGCATAACGCGATCAAGACCCGGCCTCGAGCCGAATTTATCCAGCGAATGGATTTTTTCAACAGCGTTCATCTATTCTTCCTCCCGAGAGGTCAATACTCTGTAGATATCGTTCTTTTTTAAGCCGGTCTGCGAGGCGGCGGCTTTGGCGGCCTCGCTGAGCTTAATGCCTGATTCGGCAAGCTCGCGGGCGATCTCGACGGCGTTTTCAAGAGTATATTCCCGCTTTTCCTCAAGCTTTTTTCCCTCGAGCACAAGGACTATCTCGCCCTTTATCCCGGAGTCCGCGAGAACCTCGGCGGCGTAGCGCGTATCGGTTCTGATTACCTCCTCGTGTATCTTCGTAAGCTCCCTGACTATCGTTAGCCTTCTGAGTCCGAAGGCGGAGTACAAATCGCGCAGGGTTGACGGGAGCTTGTGCGGCGCCTCGTAGAAGATCATCGTTCTTTTCTCTTCCGCAAGACTCTCGAGGTGCTCTCTGCGGCTTTTTTTATTCATACTCAGAAAGCCCTCAAAGCAGAAGCGTCCGGTTTCGAGACCGCTTACGGCGAGAGCTGATATCACCGCGCTGGGGCCGGGAACGACCTCGGTCAGGATCCCCTTTTCCTCGCAGAGCTTGATAAGATCCTCGCCCGGGTCGGAGATGCAAGGCATTCCGGCGTCGGTGACTACTGCGCAGGTCTCTCCCGCCAGAATACGGGCGCAGATGAGCTCTCCGCGCTCTCGCTTGTTGTGTTCAAAATAGCTGAGCATCGGCTTTTTTATGCCGAAGTGATTCAACAGCTTAAGCGTGACGCGGGTGTCCTCGGCGGCAATAAAATCGACGGCGCCCAGTGTTTCGACTGCCCTCGGCGAGAGGTCGGAAAGATTTCCTATCGGCGTGCCGACAACATATAGCTTACTCATCGTGACCCTCCTTGTACGAGCCGTAGATCCTTTTCATCTCAGGCGAAAAATCCCCATTTTCCTCAATAAACAGCGTCGGCTCGGTGACAAGACCTCCGCGCTTTCCGCCGCGCCGGCCTTCGATCAGGAAGAGCTTAGGGGCTTTTTCGGGCCGCTGCTGAACAAACCGCAAACGCTTTGGCTCTAAATCAAATCTTCGCATCTCGCTCATAACGTCGCACAGGCGGTCGGGACGCTGGCACATACAAAAGCGTCCGCCGAATTGCAAAAGGTTTTTGGCGGCCTCGCAAACATCGGAGACCGTACAGCCCTCCTCGTGACGAGCGAGCATCTTTTCCTCGTCGGGGTTCTTAAGCCCCGTTCCAACCTCCTTATACGGAGGATTGCAGGAAACCAGGTCGAAGCAGCCGAAGGGCAGCACTCCCTTAAGCAGCTTAAGATCGGCGTTAACCGGAATAACGTTCGTTATTCTGTTGAGCTCAGCCGTGCGGCGTATCATATCGGCACCCTGAGGCTGAAGCTCAACCGCGCTAAACTGAGTATCGCGGTCGCGCCTCGCCCACAAAAACGGGATCGTACCACAGCCGGAGCCCAAGTCTACGGCCGGTTTATTACGGCGGGGTCTGGCAAAATCAGCGAGCAAAATAGTATCGGTGGAGAAATGAAAAAGCTCGGACACAATAATCTCCACCCCGTCCCCGAGCGGCTCAAGTTTTTCAAATTCGTAAAGCATAGATTATCCTTAATCAGTAGTGATGAAACGACCGTATCACATAAGAAGAAAACGGCAAGGCACAGCCTTGCCGCTTTACACATCGTTCAATTATGCCTCCTGAGGAGCTCCTACAGGACAAACGTCAGCACATGTACCGCAATCTACGCAAGCATCCGCGTCGATAACATACTTGCCGTCGCCCTCAGTAATAGCGCTTACGGGACACTCATCCGCACAAGCACCGCACATAATGCAATCGTCATTAATTGTGTATGCCATAAATGTGACCTCCTTAAGTTGATAGGAATATTGTATCATATATTCCAAAAAAATCAAGAGCTTTTTGGAAAAAAGTATACGGTGAGCTTTATTCGAGCTGCTTGAGCTTTTCGAGCTCGCGCTTATCCTCCTTGCGGTCGTTCTTTATGTAACCGTCACGCAAAACCTTGACCTCGCGAACCCTGAACTGCGCCGGAGCTACGCCCTC
>CACYDK010000082.1 GCA_902773155.1 uncultured Ruminococcus sp. | reverse complement strand
CCTTATTGAAAATGCTGTAGAGGATTTTCATTCCGAGATGTGACATTCCGATTTCGTAGGTATCGGGAAAACAGAACGCAAATCGAACGTCAACATCTTCCTTTTTCTTAATAACCGAGTTCAATTCGCCTCCGACGTAACGTCCCGGCTTTTGAACCTTAAGAAGTATTTTTTCAACGTCCTTATTAATCATAAATCCTCCGTTATAAATACTTATCTTTCTTAAAAAACAGCGTTAGCAAAAGATATACGCTTATAAACAGCAGTGATAAATTATATACTGAACTAAAAAGCAAAAGCAATTCTACAGAAAAAAGAGATACTGTCGTTATTATCGTCAAAATATCAATTATCCTCGAAGCAACCCCAGGGTCAAACCTTTTGGATAAAACCATATAAAGCAACTGTCCCCCGTCAAGCGAGACCGCCGGCAGTATATTGAAAAGGCCGAGAAATAAATTGACATAAGCGAAGTCGTCAAATAAAAATATAAACAATAAATACGCCGCAAAATTGAAAGCAGGGCCGCAAGCTGTGATTATGATGTCCTTTACAAATCCCGTGTTATGTCTCTCTTTTTCGATAATCCTGATATTGAACGCTGAGATATGAATACCGGAAGGCGTCAGAGAACACAGCTTCATTGCAAAAATATGACCTAATTCGTGTATTACAACGGCTAAAGTACACATTGCCCAGCTTGTATTTTTGCCTGTAATAACGATAATAGATACAAGCGCCGCTGCGGAATAAGTTGTTTCAAAGGTAAAGCCTTTAATCCTTATCCGCATTAAAGAGCCTGTCTATGCTGTATTGTTCAAATTCCTCGGACATTATAAGCTCACGGTTTAAACTGTCCTTATAAAACTTATGTACTGTATTATAGATATCTCCACCGATACATTTTATAGCGAAGGCGGAGATAAGAACGGTCAGACTGACAATAATCTGAATAATAATCAGCAGCTGGATAGTTTCGTTTTTCTTTTTTTCTTTCACGGGTTTCTTTTCTGCTTTATCGTCTGTATAATCCGCACTCTCGTATTGAACCGGATTGTACGCCTGAGTCCAGCCGTCCTCAAAATCAATATCGTTTAATTCGTTCACAGTGTATCGCCTTTCCACCCACATAGTCGCTGACGTCGTACCGTGGGCAGATACGGCGCTGAGCAAAAGCTCACTAGAGCATATGCGGGCAAAGAACGAATATTAACCTTTTGAATCGAGTTTTTTGAAATCTGTTTTTGCCAGATTAATGAATAGTGTAAACGCCATCGCCAGCGCGCCGATTTCAGCGAGAGGAAACGCGAGCCATACGCTGTCGAGCGGAAAGAATACAGAAAGAATATACGCTATGGGAAGTATAAAGCCGAGCTGTCTGGTTACTGAAATAATCAGGGCTCTGAGTCCCTTACCCGTAGCCTGGAACAGCGATATAAAGATGATCGATACTGCGGCAGGAATAAAGCATAGCGAAATCGTCCTAAATGCGGGAACGCCTACGCTTACAAGAGCTGGATCCTCATTAAACAGAGCGAGAAGCTTGTCAGGGATGATTTGGAACAGCGCGGTTCCTATAGCCATAATGACAAAAGCAATCATTATTCCGCATTTAATAGCGGAATAAAGCCGCTTTTTGTTGCGCGCGCCGTAATTGAATCCCATTACCGGAAGCACGCCCTGGTTAAGACCGAAGCACGGCATAAACACAAAGCTTTGGAGCTTAAAGTAAACTCCGAGAACTGTAACAGCCGACTCGTAGGCCGAGAGGATGAGATTCATTCCAATGAGCATAAATGAGGATATCGATTGCATAATTATTGACGGGAAGCCGACAGCGTATATGTTCTTTACTGTTTCACCGTGGAATTTAAAGCCCTTAAAGGTTACTTTAATCTTATTTTTCTTCTTGAAAAGAACGATGATTGCGAATACCATTCCTACAAACTGTCCGAAAACCGTCGCGACAGCAGCGCCCATAACCTTGAGCTCGGGGAAAGGTCCTATTCCGTAGATAAGAAGAGGATCGAAAATTATATTAGTTACAGCTCCTGCAAGCTGGAATAGCATAGGAAAGATCATATCACCGGTGGCTTGCAGGGATTTTTCAACGCTTACCTGAATCATACTAAAGCCTGAGAAGCATAAAACGATAGTTAAATACTGTTTTCCGTATTGAAGAATGATTCCGGAACAATTAAAAAGCCTTAAAAACGGCTCGGTCAGGAACAGTCCGATGATTATAAACAAGATCCATGTAAAAACAGCCAGAATCAATCCGTGAGTAGCGGCAAGGTCTGCCTCACGCTGATTTCCGGCTCCTAATCGTCTTGAAATCAGTGAGTTAACTCCAACCGCAGTTCCAACGGCAAACGAAATCATTAAAAGCTGTAAGGGATTAGCGTATGACAGAGCGTTGAGCGCGTCGGCTCCGTCGGAAATATGTCCAACGAAGATGCTGTCGACGACGTTGTAGAGCGCCATAACCGTCATTGAAAACATGGCAGGCAAAGCCATTGTAAGAATCAACGGGAGCATTTTTGCGTACCCCATCTTATTTTTTGCTATTTCACTCATAATCCTACTCCTAACTTTTACTTTCCTCGTTTAAACAGCGATTTTATTGCAACGATCAGTACAAGAAACAACACGCCGGCCAGCGCTCCGCAAAAATCGAGCACAACGTCCTCTACCATACCTGCACGTCCTGGAATATAGAGTTGTAGATACTCATCCGAAACTGCGGTGAACAAACACACAAATCCTACAGGCATAAGGTTTTTGAAAATACATTTCTTAAATGAACGCGCAGTCCAGAGCGACAAAAATCCAAGCATAGCAAATTCGCAAAAATGAGCAGACTTCCTGATGATATGAGATGTAAACTCATAAGAAAGCCCTAAAGATTTCAGAAGATTATTTAAAAAATCTAATATAAAATTGCTTTCTGCGCCTGAGGTTTCCGCGTTAAAAGCAGAATGGAACCAGATGAATGCTATCCACAGTCCGGTAATTATGAGCAGTATCACAGAAGCTGCGCTGATTTTACGGTTTAATGCTTTTTTCATTTTCATACCTCATTGTTATTATCCTTATTATTTTACAATTATTTTACGTATAAGTCAATTTATAGTTGAAAAAATATCCGGATTATATTATAATGTTTGCATTAGTAATTTGATTGGAGTAGATTATGTACAAGTATTTGATCGTATTCTTGATATCAATGATACCTGTAGTCGAGCTAAGAGGTGCGATACCCGTTGGAATAGGTATGGGACTCACACCGTGGGCAGTTTATGTAATTTGCTGTATAGGAAATATGCTCCCGGTTCCGCTGATTTACTTCTTCGCGAGAAAGGTTTTAATCTGGGGCAAGGATAAAAAATACATAGGAAAGTTCTTTACCTTTTGTATAGAGAAAGGCGAAAAAGGCGGAAAAAAACTGCAGAAGAACGGCGGCAAGGGTCTCTTTATCGCTCTAATGCTTTTTGTCGGAATCCCTATTCCCGGTACGGGAGCTTGGACGGGAACTCTGGCCGCGAGTTTTCTGGATATGGGTTTTAAAAAGAGCGTGATCGCTGTTACTCTCGGCGTTATCATAGCCGGTGTAATCATGGGACTGGCCAGCATGGGAGTTTTTGGAGGAATAAGCGCACTATTTGCACCGAAAACTTGATCTGACCTGCGCCTGTTAATATACCAAACGTGGCGTGCCTTGAAAATCGGCACGCCTTTTCATTTGGAGAGTATTATATGAAACATTTTGACATTATTATTATCGGCGGCGGAGCGTCCGGAATGACGGCGGCTATCCGAGCAAAAAAGCTAAATCAGAATAAATCCGTTGCCATCCTTGAAAAACAGGACAGACTCGGCAGAAAACTGATGTCCACCGGTAACGGACGTTGTAATCTGACGAACGCAGAAGCAAATGGTACGCACTATCATGGCTCTTTCTCAAAATTCGCAGACAAGCTTTTTGAAAAATACAGTCCGGAATATGTTATTGATTTCTTCTCGGATTTGGGGCTTATGTGCAGGATAGAGTCCGAAGGTAGAGTTTATCCCTTATCTAATCATGCTTCCGCTGTTCTCGACGTG
>CACYDK010000081.1 GCA_902773155.1 uncultured Ruminococcus sp. | reverse complement strand
TTCGGCATCGTATACGGTATCGGAGCGTTTTCGCTTGCAAAAGATATCAAGGTAAGCAACAAGGAAGCCGCCAACTATATCAAATCCTATCTCGCCCACTACAGCGGGATCGACAGCTTTATGAAAAATGCCGTTGAGGACGCTAGAGAAAAGGGCTACGCCGTAACGATGTTCGGCCGCAGAAGATATCTGCCCGAGCTAAACACGGGAAACCACATTACGCGCGCGTTTGGCGAGCGTGTAGCACGCAATATGCCGATTCAGGGTACCGCCGCCGACATTATAAAGATCGCAATGGTAAACGTGGATAAAAGAATCAAAGAAGAGGGGCTCGAGGCAAGGCTGATCCTGCAGGTTCACGATGAGCTGATCGTAGAGGCGCCTCAGCACGAAAGCATGAGGGTAGCTATTCTTCTGCAGGAAGAAATGGAAAACGCCGTTAAGCTCAACGTGCCGCTTGTAGCCGAGGCCTCTATGGGTAAAACATGGTATGACGCAAAAGGATAAGGATGGTAAAACAATGAGAACTATATTATTTGTATGCACCGGCAATACCTGCCGCAGTCCGATGGCGCAGGGAATCTGCGAAAAGCTCGCTACAGACAAGGGACTTCCAATCAAGGCCGAGAGCGCGGGAATAAACACAGTAAACGGCAGCCCTGTCTCCGATAACGCGGTTGAGGTATGCAGAGAAATCGGAGTGGATATCTCAAGATTCAGAACCACCTCCATAAGAGGGCTCGACCTAAGCAAATACGACGCTATTTATACGATGAGCATCCACCATAAATCCGCCCTCATCGCGCTGGGAGCCAATCCCTACAAGGTCAGCGTGCTCGCAACCGAGGACGGAGGGATCTCCGACCCTTACGGCGGAGATCTTGACACCTACAGAAAATGCAGAGATGAGATATTCGACGCCATTCGTTATTCTCTAAACGAATTATGATCATTGATAAAGTACAGGCTGAGGAACTTGCGGAAATCGCTGAAATAGAGCAGCTTTGCTTCTCTCACCCGTGGAGCGAAAAAAGCCTATGCGATACCTATAATAACGGCTGCTCGGTTTTTATTGCCGCCAGGGACGAGAAAATTTTGGGATATATCAGCGCAGAGCTTATGCTTGACGAATGCTATATTCTAAACGTCGCCGTGAGGCCTGAGTACCGCAGACGCGGGATCGGACGATTATTAGTGGAGAGTTTAGAAAATAATTCTGAAAAGGAATTAAAATTCATTACTCTGGAGGTTCGCGCATCAAACGAGCCGGCTATTCTCCTTTACTCCACGCTCGGCTTTGAAAAAGTCGGAGTCCGAAAGAATTACTACAGCGAGCCTACCGAGGACGCTGTGATCATGACAAAAACTTATAATTCTTAATTAGAAATAAGGTAATTTTATGAAGATACTTTCTATAGAAAGCTCCTGCGACGAAACCGCTGCCGCGGTTGTTGAGGACGGCCGTGAGGTTTTGAGCTCTGTGATCGCCTCGCAGGTTGAGGAACATAAGCTGTACGGCGGAGTAGTGCCGGAAATCGCGTCACGCAGACACGCCGAGGCGATAGTTCCGGTGGTGGATAAGGCTCTTTCTGACGCCGGGGTCACTATGAACGACATTGACGCAATAGCTGTTACCCACGCTCCGGGACTTATTGGAGCGCTGTTAGTTGGTGTGAATTTCGCAAAAGGACTTTCTCTCGCAACAGGGAAGCCGGTTATCCCGACACACCACTTGAGAAGCCACATAGCCTCAAATTATATTTCTCACAAAGAATTAAAGCCGCCGTTTATGTGTCTCGTCGTAAGCGGAGGTCACAGCCATATCGTTATGGTTGAGGACTATACGAAGATGAAGGTTATCGGCAGAACCCGCGATGACGCGGCCGGAGAGGCATTCGACAAAGCCGCTAGAACAATGGGAATGTCTTATCCCGGAGGTATCGAGATGGATAAGGTCGCCGAAAACGGCGATCCTTGCGCATTTAAATTTCCACGTCCTGTGGTTCACGACGCACCATACGACTTCAGCTTTTCCGGGCTCAAGACCGCTGTAATAAATCTTATACATAATATGGAACAACGCGGCGAAGAGATTCCCAAGGCTGACATATGCGCCTCATTCCGGAGCGCCGTGGTGGAGCTTCTGGTGTCGAATTTTATGAAGGCGTGCGAGGATTACAAAATAAACACCCTCGTTGTAGCCGGAGGAGTTTCCGCCAACTCTCACCTGCGCAAAAGGCTCGCTGAGGAAAGCGAAAAGCGCGGTTTTAAATTCTACATGCCGGATAAGAGCGTTTGCACCGACAATGCAGCAATGGTCGGTTCACAGGGCTACTATGAATTCATAAGCGGCAACATAGCCGATCTCAGCCTCAACGCCGCCGCAACTCTGCCGATTGATTACAGATAGGATGTTATAATTGCAAATAAGAATTATTATTGCTCTGCTGGTTGCCGTCACGGCGCTATCAGCCTGCAATATAAAAATAGATTTAGGAAAAAAGCCCGCGACTACCGAAGCCGCGACAATACAAACCCCCACCGAGCCGGAAAAAGAACTGAATGTTTCCAAAAAGTTTGGGCGTGTCAAGCTCAGAAGAGCCTACTCCACACTAAACGAGGATGAAAAATCGTTATACCGGGCTGCATATGCTCACATCGAGGACTTTACCGACGAAGAGGACGAGGATTCAGAACCCAAGAGCTATCTGCTCGAGGAGGTCAAGCTTGTAGACTACTCCCTGACTGACAAGCAGATCGCCAAGGTTCGCTCGGCGATCTTACGCGATAACCCGGATCTGTTTTACCTGTCGTCGCGCTACTATTATACTGAGGGTAACGACTACATTAGCTTCACTTTCAAATCGAACGTAAAAGAGGACGAGTACCGCCTGCGCAAGAAGAAGCTAAACGCTGTTATAAAAAAGATTATCGGCTCAATGGGGTCAAATCTGTCCGAATTTGAGCGAGAGCTATACATACACGACTACATTATTAAGAACTGTAAATATGACGATAACGCCGACGACAGCGTCAGCGAGGATCCATATACCGCTTACGGATGTTTAGTAAAACACAAGGCGGTATGCGAAGGCTACACCGCCGCGTTCCAGCTGCTTTTATCCTACGCCGGGATCGAATCATACTCGATAGACGGCTCAGGCAATAACGACTCCGACGCAAACCACACCTGGAACGTCGTTAAAATCGGGGGAAGCTGGTATCACACAGACATAACATGGGACGACGGCAAGCCATACAATCGGTACGATTACTTTAACCTGACTCAGGAACAGATACTTAAATCGCACGCCTTCGCTCCGGATTATGACGATTATGACGAGGACAACATTTCGGACGAAAACGGATACTATATGCCGTTTAACCTCTTTATCCCCGAATGCTACGCGGTAAGGGACAATTATTTCAGAAAAACCGCGGCGGTAATGAAGGATATCAGAGATAACGACGTTGCCGAAAAGCTCGCCGATGCGGCTCAAAAAGGCGAAAAGTATTTCAACA
>CACYDK010000080.1 GCA_902773155.1 uncultured Ruminococcus sp. | reverse complement strand
TTTTTTCGTAAACAAACATCAGTCGTCCTCCTCGCTTTCCCACGGCCAGGGGCTCTTGATCCAGCTCCAGCGGTTAGATTCGTTATTGCTCTTGAAAAGCGCCCCAAACTTGCTCTCAAAGGTCTCTACAAGCGGAGCCAGAACCTCCTCACAGGCTCTGATCCTCTTTACGGTCTCAATATCGTAGGGATGAGTGTCCAGGTATAGTCTCATATCCTCTATCATAAACTGATAGGATGATATCTTTTTTATTAGTATTTCTCTCTCAGTCATCATTTCCTCCCTCGCACAGCGAGCCGCAGAAGGGTTTGTCGAGCACGGGATACACGGTTCCCGACTCGAGAGCCTGCGCGGCTGAGTACAGCATAGAGCTTTGTTGCTGAAAAGGTACGTATGCCATCGCCTCGACAGTGTCCTCGGGAAGCGGAGCAAGCCCGTACTCGGACATAACGGTGTTAACTATTTCCAAAATCCTTACTCCTTTTAATTCAATTGAAGCGTACTTCCATATATAATATGAGAATCCGGGAATAATGGTAATAGTTTTTTCATAATATGATTATCAATATTTCATATTTGTTTCAAGGATATTTCATATATTGTTCACTTAAGGGTAATATTATAATACCATCACAAACACAGGAGGAAAAAACAATGACCTATAATCCGTATGAACCCTATGATAACATAAATAATCTCCAGTCCGCCGATAATACTCCCGAGCCGGAGCAGACCTACGAGGAGATCAGCAGCTCCCAGCAAACCGACGTGCAGCCCGATTACACTCCCGACGAGTACTATCAGCAGCACTATGCCGGCGAGAACAATCAGGCCGAGAACTACGCTAAGTACGGCGAGAGTTATTACGGCAATCAGCAGAGCTACGGCTATTCCGACGGATACGGAAACTACAATACTCAGAATATTTACAGCGACCGTAACGCTTACGGCTCCCAGAACAGCTATTATAATAATCAGACCTACACCCAGCCCCAGAAGACCGCTAAACCTAAAAAGGAGAAAAAGCCTGTTACAAGAGGCACCATCGCCGCTTTGCTCGCCGTTACAATGGTCGGCTCAATGATCCTCGGCGTAGGCGGAGGCTTCCTCGCTTCAAAGCTCACATCCGCGCCGTCGCAGACCTCGTCAAACGGCCTTACTGTAAATAAGAGCGAGGGCTCGTCCTCGAGCTATTCGTCCTCCACAGCGGCTCTCTCAACGACTGAAATCGTTAAAAAGGCCGCCGACTCCGTAGTAGAGATCACCACCGAGTCCGTAACGACAGGCTCTTTCTCACGCCAGTATATTCAGCAGGGCGCAGGCTCGGGCGTTATAATCTCTGAGGACGGATATATTATCACGAATTACCACGTTATTGAGGGAGCTTCGCACATAACCGTAACTCTCCGCGATCAGACCGAATACACCGAGGTCAAGGTTATCGGAACCTATTCGGACGGCGATATAGCTCTTCTCAAGATCACTCCGAAGGAAACCCTCACAGCCGCTACATTCGGCGATTCCGACAAAATCTCGATCGGCGACTACGCCGTAGTTATCGGTAATCCGCTCGGACAGCTCGGCGGCTCCGTAACAGACGGTATCATCAGCGCGCTCGACCGCGAGGTAACTATCGACAACGAGACTATGAATCTTCTCCAGACCAACGCCGAAATCAGCCCCGGAAACTCCGGCGGCGGACTGTTCAACGGCAACGGCGAGCTCATCGGTATCGTTAACGCAAAATCCGTTTCGACAGAGGCCGAGGGTATCGGATTTGCGATTCCGATTAACGATGTTCAGGACGTTCTCTCCGACCTTAAGGAGTACGGTTATGTTAAGGGTCAGATCGACCTTGGAATGTCTCTCACTGACATCAGCTCCACCGCTCAGCTTTGGATGTACGGAGCAAACCAGACCGGCGTGTATGTCACAAGTGTAAACTCCGGAAGCAACGCCGACAAGGCCGGATTCCGTTCGGGCGATATTATAACCAAGGTAAACGGTACCGAGGTCAAGTCCACGACCGAGCTCAACAAGATCATCAAGAGCCTCAGCGTAGGGGACACAGTGACCTTCTCGGTTTACCGCAGCGGCCAGAGCGGCACGATCAAGATGAAGCTTCAGGAGTATACTAAGGACACCGTTTCCAACAAATCCGACAGTTCAAACTCAAGCGGAGACAACGGCGACGACTATTTTGACGATTTCGACCCGTGGAGCTTCTTTAACTGATAATACCGGCGCTCCGTGTACCGGTGAAATAAAACCAATAGAGAGCAAAAAGCTTGTCCGTTTGGGCAAGCTTTTTGCTGTTTATAAGGACAAAAATGGTTTTGAAATTATTAATTAAAATGAAATTTTTTTTATTTTTTGATACACTACTATAGTGTAAGATGTAAGTATTTTCAAAAAAACATGGAGGAAAGAATAATGAATTTATTCAGAAAAACACTGGGCGCACTGCTCGCCGTCATTATCGCTCTAGGAGCGCTTGCCGCCGCGCCTGTATCAGCTTCGGCGAAAAGCTCGCTAAAAGGAACGGTATATGATTACGATTATTATGGAACGAAGTATTCCTGCAATCTCGAAACGATGAAGCTCACAATCACTCCTGATAATGTTCTGGAGAGGGAGCGTTGCGGCGTTTGGTTTCCGGTATCTATGGAACAATTGAGAAGTAAAATCAAGAAGATCACGATCAAGCCGGGAATCGAGTATATAAATAGAATTAACAGTTTTACATCTCTTGAAAGCGTTTCATTATCAGGTGTCAAAACATCAATTGGTGATGGTGCATTTGAAAACTGTCCAAAGCTTAAAAAAATCACATTAGGCGACATTGATGATATAGGCGAAGACGCGTTTAAAAACACTGCGGTATATAATAAATTTAAGAACAGCAGTGACAAGGTTCTCTATATCGGCACATATCTTATAAAGGCGAAGTCCTCGCTCTCCGGCAGCTATAAGATCAGGAAAGGTACAACGTGCATTGCCGACGGAGCCTTTAAGGACTGCAAGTCCCTTACGGGCGTTTCGATACCCGGCAGCGTTACCACAATTTCCCCAATAGCCTTCAAGGGCTGCACGTCCCTTAAGAATGTAAC
>CACYDK010000079.1 GCA_902773155.1 uncultured Ruminococcus sp. | reverse complement strand
CTCTGCCCGACGGTATTTTTATGTCGCTTCGCGACAGCGAATATAAATATGGTCGGGAAACAAAGTTCTCGCACATAGCGAGCTGACTACACGACCACAACTCTCCACTCTCCACTCTCAACTATAATCACAGTCCTCAAAAATGGACTTTGGTTGCAAAAATCGAACAAACTTTCTAAAAATGCTTGAAAAAGAACAAATGTTCTGCTAAAATGTTATTACAAGCTCGTTTTGCCCCGGACGGGCTCGATATCAAGGTTTTGTGAAAGGAAGGTTTTTCGATGGATTATATGAATTGGGCTGAGGAGTACTACCGCGACGCGAATTCGCTTCTGCCCGTGATTGAAAAGTACAAGGCGAAGCTAAAGGACAGCCGCGGCAATAACTACGAACAGCTTAACTCGGTCATAATGAATTACAGGATTATATACTACGACTTAATGCGTACCGGAAAGACGCTCGAGGAGCGGGGTGGAGTAAAATGCGCCACAAGCTGGTAAGTATCACCGAAAAGAATTCTCCGATGCTGTACACAGAGGATTTTGACACCGCCGAAACAAACGACAACAAAATCGCTGAGATGAAAAGGCTTCTTTACGACGCTATAAGCGACGGCCTTACTCCTATGCAGAAATACTGCATCACTGAGTATTACCTCAACGGACGTCAGATGAAGAGCATAGCCGCTGAGTTAAGGGTGAATCCCTCCACGATAACCCGCCACATCCAGAGAGCCGAAAACCGTCTCAGAAAGATCACAAAGTATTATAATTGAATCAAGCCGGACAAACAGCGATATAAGCTGTCTGTCCGGCTTTTTTCCGTTAATATTATAGTTCGAAATCCTCTTTCGAAAACTGCATAAGCGCCGCCTCGCTCTTTGGCGTCCTGAGCGTCGGATTATACCTGAATTTTGAGCATTTGCCGTCTTTTATCACGCGATTCTTCAGACAGCTTCCCTCAGTTTTATTAAAATTATCACAATACAAGCAGTTAACCGGAATGTTTTCTCCGAAAAGCAACTTCATACGAGCACCCTCAATCGTGGAATTACCAATTTTTCTGTAATCTTACTGGGTATATTATAACAGATAATTTTGTAACTTGCAAGTTTTGCGATTATGGTTTATTATATAGAAGTATAATCTTTTTTTGGAGTTATTTTTATTATGACAGATATCAATAGCAGAGTTATGAAGCTGATAAATCCCGATACTGTGCCGTATCTGAGTTATAATTCTTTATCAGAAATAAAATTTATAAAGCACGGCTTTTCCACGCGCCTCGGCGGAGTGAGCGAGGGAGTTTTTTCCTCAATGAATCTCGCCTTTAATCGGGGTGATAATCCCGACAACGTTGTGGAAAACTACCGTAGGATATGCTCCTCTATCGGAGTGGATTTTGAGAGCCTGACGGCGTCCTCTCAGGATCACCACACCTTTGTACGCCGAGTAGGAAAGTCCGAGCGCGGTATCGGAATAACCCGCCCCAAGGATATGCAGAGTGTCGACGCGCTCGTTACCAATGAAAAAAACGTTACTCTGGTCACATATTACGCCGACTGCACTCCGCTGTTTTTTGTAGACCCGGTTAAAAAGGCAATCGCGCTTGCTCACGCGGGCTGGCGCGGAACCGTGGGCAGAATAGGCGAGAAGGTAGTCCGTAAAATGAACGAGGAATTCTCCACTGATCCCGGTGATTTGATCTGCTGTATAGGGCCTGCGATCTCAAAATGCTGTTACGAGGTCGACAAGGGCTGTGCCGACGAGTTCTACGCGCTTAGGGATTTGGATACTTCTAAATTTATATTTCCAAAAGAGAATAATAAATACATGCTTGACCTGCTCGAGACCAACCGTCAAATTTTGCTCAATGCAGGAGTAAGGGACGAAAACATCACAGTGTCAGATCTGTGCACCCGCTGTAACAACGAGCTTTTGTGGTCACACCGCGTGCTCGGAGTCGACCGCGGAGCGCTGTGCGCGTTCCTCTCGATAGCCGAATAAGGTAATATGAAAGGAATAGGAAAGGTAGGGAATATGAAAAAACTATTATTAAAGACGTTTATTCTAACGGCGATTTCGGTCGCTGTAATAGCCTGTTCGTCGGCGATCTCGGCTTCGGCCGTATCGTACACGAACTCAAAGGGCTCCGCTACGGTAGTGTGCGGAAAATACAAAAAAAAGTTCACCGCG
>CACYDK010000078.1 GCA_902773155.1 uncultured Ruminococcus sp. | reverse complement strand
TCCTCGACCACCTGCTGAGTAAGGTTGAGCCGTCCGTCGTACATTGTGAGCAGCACGCCCTCAAGCTCCAGCGAGCTGTTGTACTGTCGTTTTACTCTTCTGACCGTGCTCATGAGCTGAGAGAGTCCCTCGAGCGCGTAATATTCGCACTGGATAGGTACCAAAACCGTGTCCGCAAAGGTGAGCGCGTTCGCGGTTATGAGTCCGAGCGACGGCGGACAGTCGATGATTATATAATCGTAGTTGTATTTAATGGGGAGCACGGCGTTTTTTAAAAGCGCCTCCCTGTGCGGCCGCGAAACAATCTCGAGCTCCGCCGCGGCCAAATCGAGCGAGCTCGGGAGGATGTGGAGGTTTTCGTAGCGGGTCGAAAACAGGCATTCCTCCGCCTTTATATCGTCCACGAGTATATTATAAGTGGATTTTTTAAGCTGCCGCTTGTCGACAGCCACTCCGCTTGTGGCGTTTCCCTGGGGGTCGACGTCTATAAGCAGAGTTCGCTTTCCCATAGCTCCGAGGCAGGCGGCGAGGTTTACCGCGGTGGTCGTTTTTCCGACTCCGCCCTTCTGGTTAGCTATTGCAATTACCTTAGCCAAAGTATCACCCTTAATTAATTTTCCTTTATTTTCTGAACTAAATTCCGTGAATTATACGGTATCGCCTTAAAAATTGTATCACAAAACAGTGTAGAATTAAAGACTTTTTTAAAAATATAACAATATTTTAATGTTTCACGTGAAACGCCGAACGCCGCGCATTGCTGCGCGGCGTTGGCAAGGGGTTTAGATAAGGAAATGGGTATGAGTGGATGGATGCAAAGCATCCAAGGGGAAAGCAAATTACGGCAGGCTTCGGGAGGCTTCCTTGGGGATTTTTACTGTGTATTCGATGTAGTCTCCGCTGTCGATATGGTTACATACGGCGTCGATACCGGCCTGCTTCATAGTATCGACGGCCTTGTTGATAGTGTTTATAAAGATTCGGATATCGCGGATCACGATTTTGCGCGTGCCCTTCTGCGCGACCTCCTTGACCGAGTTGTTGTAGAGGAGCTTGTCGATCATTTCCTCGGTCTGGGAAACATTCAGATTACGGGCGATAATGTTAGAAAGCGCTTCCTTGCGCAGCTCCTGGTCGTATATTTTCAGCAGAGCCCTCGCGTGACGCTCGGAGAGTCCGGCCTGGACGATCCAGTCCTGCTCGTCGTAGCTCAGGTTAAGGAGTCTGAGCTTGTTTGCGATAGTGCTCTGGCTTTTGCCGAGCCGTTTGGCGGCCTGCTCCTGGGTTATTCCGTAGCGGCGTATCAGCCTTGATATTCCGCGCGCCTCCTCGAATATCCCGAGATCGCACCTTTGCAGATTTTCGATCAGCGCGAGCATGGCGCTGTCGCGGTCGTTACATTTTATAATAATGCACGGCACTCTCGAGAGCCCTGCCATCACTGCGGCGCGCAGACGTCGCTCTCCGGCGATTATCTCGTACTCGTTCTGGCTGATTTTGCGAACGGTGAGCGGTTGAAGGATCCCGTTCTCCTCGATTGATCTGGACAAGTCTCTGAGCTTATCCTCGTCGAAGATCTTTCGCGGCTGAGTCTTGTTCGGGCGGATCTTTATTGTCGGGATCTCGCAGATTTTGTTCTCAGCCTTTTGCAGAATATTCAAGCGCTCACCTCTTTCGCTTTTTTGGGAGGGGGGCTTGTCTTGCCCTGTGAAAATATAATACCACGCCCCGACCGATTATCCTGTCGAAGCGTGGACGATTTTTATATATTGTTTTGTCGGATATTGAGTGATTCCCGGTAAATAACGAAGCGATTTAAGAGTTGTTCCTTAATTTTTCATTCAGCCTGCTTCTCCCAGTCTATCTTCGCGTTTTGTCTCGGATATCTCGGGGATGTCGGCCTGATCTTTTTTATTATCACGATCGTCCGTCCTCCCGCGCCCTCGAGCTCAAATTCGTTTACGCTCTCGATCTTGCCGCCGAGGGCTTTTATGGCGTCACGGGCGGCCTCGAGCTCCGGCCCGAGATTCGGCCCCTTCATCGCGGCGAAAACTCCTCCGACCCTTACGTAGGGCAGGCAGTACTCGCTGAGAGTCGACAGCCTTGCCACGGCGCGCGATACCGCGAGGTCGTATTTTTCGCGGTAGAGCTTGTTTTTTCCGCCGTCCTCGGCTCTGGAATGAACCGTTTTAGCCTCGATCCCGATATTGCCGCACGCCTCGCTCAGGAACACAAGCCGCTTGTTGAGGCTGTCGAGAAGTGTGAGCTCGATATCGGGGCGGTAGATTTTGAGCGGTATCCCGGGAAAGCCGGCGCCTGTTCCGACGTCGATGACCCGGGCGTTCTCCTTTAGCTCAAGAAAGTTGAACAGCGTGAGGCTGTCGGCGAAGTGCTTTACGGCGACCTCGCCGGGCTCGGTAATACGGGTGAGGTTGATTTTTTTGTTCCACTCGAGAAGCGTCTCGTAGTAGCTTTCAAACTGCGCGGCCTGTTTGTCGCTGAGCCCGAGCCCGATCGCGGAGCAGGCGGCTTTTGTGATATTCTTCATCTTCCGTCCCCCTGCGCCATCCAAATCAGCAGCACGCTTATGTCTGCCGGCGAAACTCCCGATATCCTCGAGGCCTGGCCTATGTTCATCGGCTTTATTTTGTTGAGCTTCTCCTGAGCCTCAAGCCTGAGCCCCTTTAGCTCGGTGTAGTCGAAATCGGTCGGAAGGGATTTTTTCTCGAGCTTTCTTGTCTGCTCGACCTGGCGAAGCTGCTTTTCGATGTAGCCTGCGTACTTCACCCCGATCTCGACCTGCTCGAATATATTCGGGTCGAGGTCGGGACGGGTCGAGTCGACCGGGGCGAGGTCGGCGTAGCTTATCTGCGGCCTTCTGAGCAGGTCTATAAGTTTGGCGCCTGTCGAAAGAGGCGATGTTTCACGTGAAACAAGTATTTCGTTTATTATGTCCGAGGGCGGGATAACGATTTTTTCGATCCGTTTCAGCTCCTCGGTTTTCAGCCTCTGCTTTTCGGTAAAACGGTTCCAGCGTTCGTCGCTTATCAGCCCGATCTCGCGGCCGATGGGAGTAAGGCGAACGTCGGCGTTGTCCTGACGGAGCAGAAGCCGGTATTCGCTTCGCGACGTCATCATCCTGTAGGGCTCGTTCGCTCCCTTGGTAACGAGGTCATCTATGAGCGTGCCGATGTAGGAGTTGGAGCGCTCGAGCACAAGGCCGGGTCGGCCGAGAGCCTTGAACGCGGCGTTTATTCCGGCCACGAGCCCCTGAGCGGCGGCCTCCTCATAGCCGGAGCTGCCGTTGAACTGTCCGGCGCCGAAAAGTCCCTCAAGACTTTTAAACTCGAGCGTGGGCTTCATCTCGGTGGGATCGACGCAGTCGTATTCGATGGCGTAGGCCGGGCGCATTATGACGCAGTTTTCGAGTCCCGGGATCGTGTGATAAAATGCGACCTGAACCTCCTCGGGCAGGGATGAGCTCATACCCTGAAGATACATCTCTTCGGTATTGAGTCCGCACGGCTCGATAAAGAGCTGATGTCGCTGTTTTTCGCTGAAGCGCACGATTTTGTCCTCGAGGCTCGGGCAGTAACGCGGGCCGACGCCCTCGATTTTTCCGCCGTAGAGCGGCGAGCGGTGGATGTTGTCGAGAATTATCCTTTTTGTGTTTTCGTTTGTCCAGCTTATATGGCAAACAACCTTGTTTTCGCCAAGCTCATCGGTGTCGTAGGAAAACGGCACAGGCGGCTCGTCGCCGCGCTGCTCCTCAAGGCCGGAGAAGTCGATACTGCTCCTGAGAACACGCGCGGGGGTGCCTGTCTTAAATCTTCGAAGCGGCAACCCGAGTTTTTTCAGGCTTTCGCCCAGGAAGGCCGCCGGGAATATCCCGTCGGGGCCGCTGTCGTAGCTCACCTCGCCAACGTATATTCTGCCGCCGAGGTAGGTTCCCGTCGCGATAACAACGGTCTTAACGTCGTACTCCGCGAGCATTCTTGTTGTGAGGATGTAGCCGCCGTCGGTCTTTTTTATGTCGGTGATCTCGGCCTGGTGAAGCTCAAGGTTGGGCTGAAGCTCGATTTTGTGCTTCATAACGTCGGAATACTTGCGGCGGTCGATCTGAGCCCTGAGCGAGTGGACGGCAGGCCCCTTTCCGCGGTTGAGCATACGGCTCTGCAAAAAGCACTCGTCGGCGGTTTTACCCATTTCGCCGCCGAGCGCGTCGATTTCGCGGACGAGGTGTCCCTTGGCAGTGCCGCCGATAGAAGGATTGCAGGGGCAGTTTCCAACAGCGTCCATATTTATTGTGAACATAACGGTTTTGCAGCCGAGCCTGGCGGAGGCCAAAGCTGCCTCGATCCCGGCGTGACCCGCGCCGACTACCGCGACGTCAAATTTTCCGGCTTTATAATTCATATTATCAAATCCCTTATTATAATTGAGAATGGAGAATGGAGAATTGAGAATTATGGTCGAGAAGCCGGCTTCTTCTGTGCGAGAACTTAGTTTGCCGACCATATTTTTATGCTCCGCAAGCGGAGCTTGCATAATAATTCGGTCGGGAAGATGAGTTGATTTCTATATGATACCATCTGCCCGTCATTAAATTCTCAATTCTCAACTCTCAATTCTCAATTTATTGCACATTGTCCGATCCGCCGTCGATGAACGTTTCCTTTAAACCTAACGTTTCCAAAGGCGGCTCCGGCTCCACGGGCTCCGTGGGGCGGCATTGGCTGTCGGGGCTCCCGACCCGCCGTTTATCGAGCCTTCCAATAAGCATAACGTTTCCAAAGGCGGATATGGCTCCGCGGGGCTCGCGGCTATTTGCCCACGCAGAAGTTGTGGAATACGCTGTCTACCACCGCTTCGCCGACGTTTTCGCCGAGAAGCTCGAGGATGTGCTGAATGCTCTCCTCGAGAGCAATTGTTACAGCGTCTAAGGTCATACCGATGTTAAGCGCGGCGTAGGCCTCGCTGAGCGAGTCGCGCGCCCTCTGCACGGCTTCGCGCTGGCGTTCGTTGGCGACGATCCCTTCTCCGGGGTTAAAATTATCCGTTCCGGCGATCTCGGTGATTATTTTTGTGAGCTCACCGAGCCCGTCGCCGTTTTTAGCGGATATCCTTACTACGTAGTTGAGCTTTTCCGCCACTATGCCGCCGTCGATCTCCTGCGGCAGATCGGATTTGTTGATTATCCCGACGGACGGAGCGTCCGAAAGAGCGTCGAGCAGCTTTATGTCGTCGCTGCCGAGCGGCTTGCTGCCGTCGAATACAGCGAGCACGAGTCCGCAGTTTGTGAGGCGCTTAAGGGCGATGTCCACGCCGATCTTCTCGACCATATCGTCAGTCGAGCGGATCCCGGCCGTGTCGTTGAGGCGGAGGAGAACGTCGCCGACCATCACGCTCTCGGTAACTATGTCGCGCGTAGTGCCGGGGATATCGGTGACTATGCTCCTGTCCTCGCCCGCGAGCAGGTTCATCAGCGTGCTCTTTCCGGTGTTCGGCTTTCCGGCTATTACGGTATCTATACCCTCCTTGACAGTGCGGGAATACTCAAAGGTATTTAGCAGCTTGTCAAGCTTTGTGAGGTTGTTTTCGAACGTTTGTTTTAGATTTTCGGCGCTGACCTCCTGAATATCCTCCTCGGGATAGTCAGCCCACGCGCTGAAATGAGCGGCGGTGGCCACAAGGTCGTTTTTAATGGCCTCGACCTTGCGCCAGAGGGCGCCGTCCTTGGCGTAAAGCGCGGCTCGCGCGGCGGCGCGGCTTTTCGCCGTGATTATATCGATAACGGCCTCGGCCTCGGTGAGGTCGAGCTTGCCGTTGATAAAAGCCCTCTTGGTAAATTCCCCGGCCTCGGCGAGCTCGGCGCCGCTGTCAAGCACCGCGCGCAGTACCTCGCGTGTAATAAAAATACCGCCGTGACAGCTCAGCTCGACTACGTCCTCGCCGGTGTAGCTGTGAGGCGAGCGGAAAACCGTGGCTACGGCCTCGTCCAGCTTTTCGTTTTCTCTGTAAATATGCCCGAACGCGGCGGTGTAGCCCTTCATGTTCGCGAGCAGGCGGCCGCTTACCGAACGGAAAACCCGGTCGGCGATATATACCGCCTCATCTCCGCTTATGCGGATTACGCCGATCCCGCCTTCTCCCTGAGCGGTGGAGATCGCGGCGATGGTTCTGTTTTCAGCCATAATTGATCACTTCCTGAGAGCTCGAGCTAGTTTCCGAGCCAATACGTCTTGTAATCGGTAATATTCCAGTCGCTCTTGATATTTCCGGCGGCCGGCATTGTGCGGAAAAGCATGGTTTTTGTGCCGTTGGAGCTTTTATTGATATCGTAGAGATATACGCTGTTTCCGTAGGCAAAGCAGTGCTCCTCGCTGTTGATCGTGTCTACGTAAAGGTTTCCAAAGAAGATGACCGCGTCGCTTGTATAGCCTCCGGCAACGGCGGCCATAATCCCGCAGACCGTCATAACGTTTTGCTCAGTGTCCTTGCTTTTTACAAAATCCGACTTGGTAACGCCGCAGCCGACGTTCGCGAGGTAGAGCGACTTTTGCTCGACGGTGGCGGTCAGCGTGATTTTTCCGCTGTCGAGGTAGTAGTAGTCATATTTTACGCCCTTGGAGAGTCCCGAGTACATTTTTTTCCACTTCTTGTAGGGATAATCCTTGAGACTGCCGCCGAGAGAGGTGTACATGGTGTTGAACGCTGTGGTGTACTGGTCGAGCGTCATTTTATAGCGCATTCCCGTTCCGGTATCGGTTTCTACAAAATTCTCGTTTTCCGGGGTCGGGTAATTGGCCTCGTCGTCCGTAGCTCCGCTTACCGGGGTCTCTATTTCGGTCTGAGAATTACAGGAGCAGAGACAAAATACGGCGATGACCGTTAGTAATAAAGCAATGACCCTTTTCATAAAAACACCGCTTTCGCATAATATCCGCCGGTGCGTCCGTGCGGAAAAACTTATTATATGAGCCTGTTTCAAATAGCGCTTTAACGCTTAAGGCTAAATAAACTTCTTTAGTCTGCGGTTGAGCTCGGCGCAGGGGAGACCGACTACGTTGTTGTAATCGCCGTTTATCCCTTTTACCAGCAGAACCGCCTTGCTCTGGATCCCGTAGGCTCCGGCCTTGTCCGTCCAGTCGTCAGTATCCAGATAGCTTTCAAGCTCCTCGTCCGAGAGCTCGTAGAATTCGACCTCGGTAACAGCCGAAAAGCTCTCGCTCCTGCCGTTTAAGCAGATACTGCAGCCGGTCACCACCTTGTGAACCCTGCCGCTCAGGGCAAGTAGCATATCGCGCGCGTCGGCGCGGTTTTTCGGCTTTCCGAGCATTTTGTCCCCGATGAACACCGCCGTGTCGGAGCCTATAACGAGCGCGTCGGGAAAATTTTTCGCGACGGCGGCGGCTTTTTTTGCGGCGATATGCTCGGGTCTCAGTAAAGCGGGGATATCCCCGCTGACCGTCTCGTCGACATCGGCGGGGATTACCTCGAATTCGTTAAATATACATTTTAAAAGTTCCCTGCGTCTCGGCGAGGCCGAGGCGAGTATAACCTTATTCATCGGCTTCTTCCTCTTCGGGAGCGGAGTTATCGACCGGCTGCTCGGTCTCCTCGTCCTCATCCTTGGGAAGGTGAGCGAAGGCCACAACCTTGTTGCCCTCGTTTATGCGCATGAGCGTAACGCCCTTGGCAGGTCTTGAGCATATCCTGACGTCGCGGGCGTTGATCCTGATAACTACGCCCTCCTCGCTTATCATAATGAGGTCATCGTCGGTCTTGACGACGTTGATACCGGCTACCTTGCCGTATTTATCGGTGTGGTAGTTTGTAAGACCCTTACCGCCTCTGGACTGAACGCGGTAATTGTCGGGCGAGCTCAAACGGCCGTAGCCGGTCTCGGAAACCGTGATCACAAGGGCTTCCTCGTCGATAACGCTCATTCCAACAATGGTGTCGCCCTCGCTGAGGTTCATCGCCTTTACTCCGCGGGCAAGTCTGCCCATCGGTCTTACGTCGGTTTCCTTAAAGCGGATAGCCATACCGTCTCTTGTAGCTATGATGATCTCGTTATTGCCCTCTGTCATCTTTACAAAGCTCAGCTCGTCGCCCTCGTTGAGGTCGAGCGCGATGAGTCCGCCCTTTCTGGCGGTGTTGTAGGCGTCGAGCGATATCCTCTTGATAATGCCGTGCTTTGTTACCATAATGAGGTACTTGTCCTCCTCAAATTCCTTTACGGGGATCATTGAGGTTACTTTTTCGTCGGTACCTATAGGCAGGATATTGGCGATATTTATTCCCTTGCTCTGTCTTGTGCCCTCGGGAACGGTGTAGCACTTGATCCTGTAAACCCGTCCCTTGTCGGTAAAGAACAGGATGTAGCTGTGGGTGTTGCAGATGAACATCTTGGTAACTACGTCCTCTTCACGGGTGGAAAGACCCTTTACGCCGCGTCCGCCGCGCTTCTGGGTCGAATACTCGGTTTGGGCAATGCGCTTGATGTAGCCGTAGCGTGTCATCGTTACTACGCATTCCTCCTCGGGAATAAGATCCTCTATATCGACCTCGCCGCTGATGTGGCAGATCTCTGTCCTTCTCGGGTCGGCGTATTTGTTGCGCAGGGCAACCGCCTCGGTTCTGACAACCTCGAGAAGAATCTTTTCGTCGCCGAGGATTGCGAGGTATTCCTTGATTTTAGCCTGCAACGCGGCGATTTCGTCCTCGATTTTTCCGCGCTCCATATTGGTGAGCTGGCCGAGACGCATCTGCACGATAGCCTGAGCCTGAGCCTCGTCAAGAGCGAAGCGCTCCATCAAGCCGGCCTTGGCCGTGGCGATATCCTTGGAGCTTCTGATTATCCTGATAACCTCGTCGATATTGTCGACGGCGATTTTCAGTCCCTCTAAAATATGACATCTGTCCTGAGCTTTTTTAAGGTCGAACTGAGTCCTTCTTGTAACGATCTCCTCCTGGAACTCTATGTAGAGCTTGAGGCAGTCCTTGAGCGTGAGTATCTTGGGCTCGCCGTTTACTATCGCGAGAAGAATAGCGCCAAAGGTAGTTTGCAGCTGTGTATACGAGAAAAGCTGGTTGAGGACGATCTGAGGCGAATGGTCGCGGCGAATGTCGATCTCGATATGCATTCCGTTGCGGTCGGAATGATCCTCGATATTCGTGATTCCCTCGAGTCTCTTTTCCTTTACGAGGTTGGCGATATGCTCGATAAGTCTCGCCTTGTTGACTCCGTAGGGGAGCTCGTTTACGATTATTTTAAAGCGGCCGTTCTTGGCCTCTACAATCTCCGTCTTGGCGCGGACGATGATCTTTCCGCGACCGGTGCTGTAGGCCGCGCGGATCCCGCTTCGACCCATGATGATTCCGCCTGTCGGAAAATCCGGGCCGGGTATGCACTCCATTATCTCAGCCATTGAGGCGTCCGGGTTGTCGATGAGAAGCTCTATGGCGTCAATAACCTCGCCGAGGTTGTGCGGCGGGATGTTTGTGGCCATACCTACGGCGATACCGCTGGAGCCGTTTACTAGCAGGTTCGGGAAGCGGCTGGGAAGAACCGTCGGCTCCTCAAGCCTGTCGTCGTAGTTCGGCACGAAATCGACGGTTTTTTTGTCGATATCCGTGAGCATTTCGGTCGATATCTTGCTCATACGGGCTTCTGTATATCTGTAAGCCGCAGGGGGGTCGCCGTCGACCGAGCCAAAGTTTCCGTGGCCGTCGACGAGCATATATCTCATCGAGAAATCCTGCGCGAGTCTTACCAGCGCGTCGTATACCGAAGCGTCGCCGTGAGGATGATACGAGCCGAGCACTGAGCCGACCGTATCGGCGCATTTATGGTACGGCTTGGAGGGCTCCAGGCCGTTCTCGTACATCGTATAAAGGATCCTTCTGTGAACAGGCTTGAGACCGTCCCTTACGTCCGGAAGGGCGCGGCTAACGATTACCGACATAGAGTAATCCAAAAAGCTCTGTTTCATTTCCTTTTCAACGTCGACATCAATAATTTTTCCGATAGTCGTCTTATTCTCGTTTCCGTTTTCCAAGTTCATTCACCTGATTCCATGTTAATTATTACAAAGTCGCTTTAATCTTTTCATAAAGCTCCGGCATTCTCTTTTTGAGACTGCACGGGCGGAAGGTACGGGAGTCGATGATCCCGTGAGAGGTGGTGCCGTAGCCGAGCTCGGTCTCGCTGCCGTCGGGGTTGATTTTCTTTACCGTGTAGGTAAACTCGATCCTCGCCGCCTTTAGTGAGATAGCCCATGTGCGCACTATTATCCTGTCCTCATAGCGCGCCGGCGCTATGAAATTACACGACAGATCCGTAAGCGGCATCATTATGCCGGCTTTTTCCATTTCGCTGTAGCTTACGTCGAACAGCTTTATATAGTCGGTTCTGCCTACCTCGTACCAAATGGGATAGTTTGAGTGGTGTACGATCCCCATCCTGTCCGTCTCGGCATACCGAACCGTCAAATAACTTTTACTGTGCATTTTTATATTTCCTCGTCATGTTAGGGAGCTCCTGTTTTTTCTTGATATCCCCCAAACGTTTATGCCTCTGTCGAGCTTTGCAGACTTGGGGTACGTTCTGCGCTCGACATTTTTATCTTTCCTTGTCAAGTTTGTACCCCTTTTTAAAGGGGTGGAAATCTTTGATTTCCGGGGATCGTCTAGCGTTAGCGGTCTGAGAGCAGGTATTTTCTGACTTCATCTGAAAACAACCACATCCCCAAAAATTGACACGCTTCGCGTGTACCAATTTTTACCCCTTTAAAAAGGGGTATTCCGCCCCTACACGTCCCGACCCGCCGTTTATCAAGCCTTCCTTTAAAACTGAACGTTTAAAAAGGCGGATATGGCTGCCGGGGCTCCCGGCTAGATGTCCAGATTCTGTACAAATCTGGCGTTGGTTTCAATAAACTCTCTGCGTGGCTCGACCTTGTCGCCCATAAGTATGCTGAAGGTCTCGTCGGCAGCCTCGGCGTCGCTGAGATTTACCTTGAGCATAAGCCTCGACTCGGGGTTCATCGTGGTCTCCCAAAGCTGCTCCGCGTCCATCTCACCAAGACCCTTGTACCGCTGGATCTCGGTTTTGCCCTCGATCTGGGCGAGTATCCTGTCTCTCTCGATGTCGGAGTAGGCGTATTTGTGCTCCTTGCCCTTTGTTATCCTGTAGAGCGGAGGCTGAGCTATATATATGTGACCCTGCTCTATGAGAGGTCTCATAAACCTAAAGAAGAAGGTCAGAAGCAGGGTGCGGATATGCTGTCCGTCAACGTCCGCATCCGCCATGATTATGACCTTGCCGTAGCGAAGCTTTTCGATGTCGAATTCCTCGCCGATACCGGTTCCTAGAGCCGTGATAACCGGGGTGAGCTTGTCGTTGCCGTAAACTCGGTCGAGTCTGGCCTTTTCAACGTTGAGCATTTTTCCCCACAGCGGAAGTATCGCCTGGATCCTTCTGTCGCGTCCGCCCTTTGCGGAGCCGCCCGCGGAATCTCCCTCGACAATGAAAATCTCGGTTTCGCTGCTTTCCTTGCTCTGGCAGTCGGCGAGCTTTCCGGGGAGCTGGGCGCTTTCGAGAGCCGATTTTCTTCTGACGCTCTCTCTGGCCTTTCTCGCGGCCTCGCGAGCTCTTGCAGAGGCCAATGCCTTGTCGAATATCGCTCTTGCCACGGCGGGATTTTCCTCAAGGAATACCGATAGCTTATCGCTCAAAAGCTTGTCCACCATGGTTCTTACCTCGGTATTTCCGAGCTTGCCCTTGGTCTGACCCTCAAACTGAGCCTCCTTGAGCTTTACGCTGATGATCGCTGTAAGACCTTCTCTTACGTCCTCGCCGGAGAGGTTCTTGTCGCTGTCCTTAAGCTTGTTGAATTTTCTCGCGTAGTCGTTCATCACGCGGGTGAGGGCGCGCTTAAAGCCCTCCTCGTGAGTACCGCCGTCTACGGTGTTAATGTTATTTGCGAACGACAGCATAAATTCATTGTAGCTGTCCGTATACTGCATCGCGACCTCGACGGTGACGCTGTCCTCGTCGTTTTTAGAGGCAAAGTAGATTACCTCCGGGTGGATGGGGTCGACGTGCTTCTTTTTATTGAGAAACTCTACGAAGCTCGAAATTCCGCCCTCGTAGCAGAAGTTTTTCTTTATGATATTCTCGGGGTCTCTCTCGTCGCGCAGCTCTATATGGATACCTGCGTTGAGGAAGGCCTGCTCTCTCAGTCTTCTTGAGAGGATGTCGTACTCATAAACCGTGGTTTCCTTAAAGATTTCGGGGTCTGCCTTAAAGCGTACCTCTGTACCCTTAACTTCGGATTTGCCTATTTTTTTCAGGTCGCACATTATATTTCCGCGCTCATACCTCTGAAAATAAATATCCTCGCCGTCGCAAACCTTTACCTCTAACCATTCGGAAAGAGC
>CACYDK010000077.1 GCA_902773155.1 uncultured Ruminococcus sp. | reverse complement strand
GCATTCTCTAGCGAGAACGGCACCCCTTTTGTCAGCCTGTGGCTGACATTTCCCCCAGCGGGGGAATTTCCTTTAAAAAGGGGTACAAGAATCGCATTCTGATTGATAACAGGGCTCAAAATGGACTTGCAAAAACGAGGCGCGGCGGCTATAATAGAGATTGCCTTACGTTAAGGGCTAAAGTGACGGTTTTCGTGTCTGACTGTCGACTTTCGAAAAATTTTCGAAGGAGATGAAAAAATGATCTATGTTGAAAACCTGAAAAAGGAATTCAAGAAAACTATCAAGGAACCGGGCTTAAAAGGCTCGTTCAAGAGCTTTATCAAGCCGAAAAACGAAATAATCAAAGCGGTCGACGACATCAGCTTTCACGTTCCGCGCGGCGAAGTGCTCGGCTTTATCGGGCCGAACGGCGCGGGAAAATCTACCGTGATCAAAATGCTCACCGGCATTCTGACCCCAACCTCCGGCAGATGTGAGATCAACGGTCAAATACCCTACAAAAACCGCAAAAACTACGTTAAGGAGATCGGCGTGGTGTTCGGCCAGAGAACCCAGCTTTGGTGGGACCTCGCGCTGAGAGAGACCTACACCGTTCTAAAGGAAATCTACGAGGTGGACGACGCCGATTTCAAAAAGAGGATGGCGTTTTTGAACGAGGTACTCGAGCTCGACGACTTTATCACAAGCCCCGTGCGCACGCTTTCGCTGGGTCAGCGCATGCGCGCCGACATCGCGGCGAGCCTTCTGCACAGCCCGAAGGTGCTTTTTCTCGACGAGCCGACGATCGGCCTCGACGTCGTTGTAAAGGACAACATCCGCAAGGCGATAAAGGCCATAAACGATACCGAGAAAACGACCGTTATCCTCACAACTCACGACCTGCAGGACGTCGAAAATCTCTGCAACAGAATCGTTATGATCGACAAGGGCAAAAAGGTGTTTGACGGCGAGATATCGAACCTCAAGGAGAAATTTGGCAGCTCGCGCGAGATGCAGTACGTGCCGCTCGATATGAACGCCGCGCAGAAGCTCGATTATCGCGCCGAGCTCGGCCTGCCCGAGAGCGCCGTTGAGGTCGTAAACGACGGCTACAGCGTGAAGGTGCGTTTCAACAGCAACCTTGTGCCGGTCGAAAAAATTCTCAACTGCACTCTTTCAAAGCTCCATGTAAAGGATATCAACGTCAGCGACGCCGATATCGAGGAGATCATAAAGAGCATTTATCGCAGCGAGGTGAAGCTCGATGCGTAAAATATTTAAAATTTATAAGCCGTTTACCCACGCGGGGATATTGCTCGCGGCGCAGTACAGGGTGAATTTTATATTTTTCATCTTTGGCGACATCATGATGTGCTTCATAAACTACTTTTTGTGGCGAGCGGTGTTCAAATCGGGCGGAACGGGAACCTTTATGGGCTTTTCCGAGACGGATATGGTGGTTTACATATTCGTGAGCTTTTTGACCTCGATAATCGCCTATTCCGACGGCGCTTACGCGGTCGGCGAGGAGATACGCGACGGAAGCATAGCTATGAGGATGATAAAGCCCATCCGCTTCGACCTGGCTTTTCTGTTTCAGGAGCTAGGCGAGCGCACAATGAGCCTGAGCCTTATGTTTTTGCCGATGGTGTTCGGCGTTGAGCTGTACAAATTCGTTGTAACAGGCTCGGTGTGCTTTAATCCGCTGAATTTTCTGTTCTATCTCATAAGCCTGATACTGTCGTACCTTATCAACTTTTATTTCAACGTGTGCTACGGCTACTCGGCTTTCGTGCTCAAAAACCTGTGGGGCTCAAACTTCCTTAAGGAGTGCATAGTCGGATTTCTCGCCGGCTCAACGGTTCCGCTGGCGTTTTTGCCGGCGGGTCTCGGAAATGTGCTGAGATTTTTGCCCTTTGCCTCGCTCACATACACCCCGGTAATGCTGTATCTCGGGATGTACGACGCGGGACAGATCGCTCTGAGCATAGGCCTGCAGGCGTTCTGGCTGGCCTTCTTCATCGTGCTTCAGAATATAATCTGGAACGCGAGCGTTAAGCGCATCAGCGTGCAGGGGGGTTGAGTATGAGCGTATTAAAAAAGCTTCACCGCATGTTCAAGCTCCACCGCATATTCATCAAGCAGGATCTTAAAAAGCTGATGGAGTATAAGATCGACTTCCTCACGGGCGCCTTGGGTATGCTTCTCTCGCAGGCGATAAACCTTGTTTTTCTTTCAATAATTTTCTCGCAGATACCCGCCTTGAACGGCTGGAGCTTCGAGCAGATACTGTTTATTTACGGCTTCGCGCTCCTGCCCAAGGCCATAGACCACCTGTTTTTTGACAATCTGTGGGCGATCGGACATTTTATAATCCGCAAGGGCGATTTTGACCGCTATCTGACGAGACCGGTCAGCACCCTGTTCGCTGTAACTGTTGAAAAATTCCAGGTCGACGCGTTCGGCGAGCTCGTGGTCGGGCTGCTGCTTTTGGGCGTGAGTATTCCGCGCGTCAGCCTCAATATCAGCGTGCTCAACGTGATTTTGTTTATCACGGCGGTGTTTTTCGCGACCTTTATTTACACCGGAATAAAGCTCATCACCGCCTCGATCGCGTTCTGGACAAAGCGTAGCGGAAATATAACCTATATGTTTTATATGGTAAATGATTTCGCAAAATATCCTACGACAATCTACAACCGTTTTGTAAGGGCGGTCATAACCTACATTATTCCCTTCGCGTTTACAGCCTTTTTTCCGGCGAGCTACTTTATCATTGGAGGAAACGCCTGGTACAACATAGGCGGCACCGCGGTAATGGCGGCGATCCTTATGACCGCCGGGATCCTGGTATGGAACCGGGGCGTGCGTGCGTATGAATCCGCCGGAAGCTGACGACCCGTAAAGCCTGATAATAGCAAAAGAAAAAATCCGCTCATCACGAGCGGATTTTTCCTTATAATGAAATTTAACCGATTTATACTGATTAAGTCAGTATTATGCGTTTACTGTAACTACGTGATAGCCGTCGTAGCTGTATCCGAATGTTGAGGCGTTGTAAATGACTCCGTCCCACGGATCAACAACCTTAAAGTCGCTGAGGCTGTCGCCGTTTCCGTCGTAGCTGTAGAATGTTACATAATGTGTGGGAGCCGTAGAGGTGCTCATAAGACCTACGCAGGCCTTGTTCTGATCAAGCTGAGACTTGATAGCGCTGAGCATTTCGGAGGATGAGCCGTATCTCGAGTATGTACCGCCGTCCCAGTTGCATCCCGCTCCGCCTATCCAGAAGCTTCTGGCAGATCTCATAACGCCGGTTACCTGATAGTAAGCGTATGCATAGGAGTAAGCGCTGCACATGATTGTCGATTCGCCGTAGGCGTAGTCTGTCTGACAGCCGATGGCGGAGGCTATCGAGCTCATTGTGCCGTCCGATACAGAATTGCGCTCCGATTTGAGCACATGATTCTTCTTTTTAACGGTAATTTTGCAGGTGGATTCAACACCGTTGCATTTGGCGACGATTTTCGCCTTACCTTTTTTCTTGAGCTTAACCGTTCCGTCGCTCTTTACTGTGGCGACCTTCTTATTGGTGCTCTTGTAGGTTACCTCGTATCCGTCGATGTTGGTTGCGGCTTTGAGCTTGACTTTTTTTCCGACTTTAGAGGTTACCTTCTTTTTGTTGAGAGATATTTTCAACTCGTACTTCTTAGGTGAAATATCAATGTCGGCCAGAAGCAGACCGGTCGGTGCGTTGGTGAATTCCATCGCCGCTGCAGGAGCCGCGCTTACACTGAAGCTTGAGCTAAGAGCGATAAGCGCTGCCGACGCGGAGATGATAGCCATTGTTTTCTTCATAAAAACTCCTTTGATCCTTTGGGCGCAAGAACTAATTCATAATTAGTATTCTAAATCCAAAATTGCGCCGTCCGAGCCAATTGCTCGGAATTTCTGAAAATCCGGTTATCATTTCATTCGACAAAGCACAAACAACGCCGTTATTGTAACAAAACTGTAACCAACTGTCAATATCAAGCAGGGAAATACGGGAGTTTGACCAAGTTTATTCCAAGATAGAAGAAAAGTTTTGGTGTATTTAAGTTCTAAATAAGAAAATAAAAGGCCGTTGTGAACATACGTCACTGACAAAAAGTGAACAAACCGCGACAAAACGCCGATTTTTGAAAGAAAACCTGCAAAAAAATTAAGAATTGCGCATCTTGTACCCCTTTTTAAAGGGGTCAAAATCGTTAGCCCAACGGGCTCGATTTTGGGGGATTATCTTTCCTTTCTATGAACGTTCTGATAGAGGATCGCTCCGCTACACGATCCCCGCGAATTGGCTCACTGCGCTCGCAACAATTCGCACCCCTTTGAAAAGGGGTACAAATTGCGCATTACGAATTGCGAATTGCAGAAACGGGCTCGATTTTGGGGGATTATCTTTCCTTTCTATGAACGTTCTGATAGAGGACCGCTCCGCTACACGATCCCCGCGAATTGGCTCACTGCGCTCGCAACAATTCGCATTCTCTAGCGAGAACGGCACCCCTTTTGTCAGCCTGTGGCTGACATT
>CACYDK010000076.1 GCA_902773155.1 uncultured Ruminococcus sp. | reverse complement strand
GCGAGCATCAGGTCCATGTGAAAGCAATTTCGTACAGGTAACAGGGCTTGAACAGCTCGTGCCGAGGTTTGAGTGTCAGCGCTAACCGAAGGTAAAAACGCTTCGGGGAAGCGTTTTTAGAGCGCCGAGCAGATGAAGCTTTTCCCATTTACGTGAACCCAACAGGCGAGGACGAAGTTTTCCAACGATGAGCGTATGAATAGTAAGATATAAGTTTTAAAAACTATGCATATTACACAGAGAACTAAGCTTTACTTCAAGCATGCCTTAAGCGCAACCAGTTTTTCAGCGATCTTGTCGAACTGCTCCGGCGTAAGCGACTGAGCTCCGTCCGAGAGCGCATGAGGCGGATCGTTGTGCACCTCAATAATAAGCCCGTCGGCTCCTGCCGCTACCGCAGCCATAGCAAGCGGCTCTACAAGCCAGCTTTTGCCCGAGGCGTGACTGGGATCAACTACTACGGGCAGATGCGAAAGCTTTTTAACTATGGGAACAGCCGAGATATCGAGGGTATTTCTGGTATAGTTTTCGTAGGTTCTGATTCCTCTCTCACACAGTATTACGTTGTCGTTGCCGCCTGCCATAATATACTCGGCGCTCATCAGCCACTCCTCGATCGTCGCCGATAAGCCGCGCTTTAATAGGATAGGCTTTTGGGTTTTCCCGAGCTCCTTAAGCAAATCGAAGTTTTGCATATTTCGCGCGCCTACCTGAATAACATCGACATTCTCGAACATATCTATATGCTCTGTACGCATTATCTCGCTGACTATAGGAAGCCCCGTTTCCTTACGCGCGAGCTTAAGAAGATCGAGCCCTTCAGATTTAAGTCCCTGGAACGCGTAAGGAGATGTTCTCGGCTTGAACGCTCCGCCGCGAAGCAATGTCGCTCCCGAGTTTTTAACCTTTTTTGCGATTTCAACAATCTGATCCTCGCTCTCGACCGAGCAAGGACCCGCCATAATTTGCAGGCTCCCGTCGCCGATACTTACGTTGTCGCTGATTTTTATAACGGTATTTTCGGGATGAAATTTGCGGTTAGCTTTTTTGTACGGCTCCTGCACACGTTTGACGCTCTCAACGATATCCTGAGCGTCGATATACTCGATATCGACGGTATGAGTGTCGCCTATCAAGCCCAAAACAGTTGAGTGCACGCCGTCCCAGCGGTTGACCTTCACCTCATAATCGTTGCAGAGCTTATCGGCAAAGAGCTGAATCTGCTCCGGCGGTGTTGACGGTTTTAAAACAATAATCATAATAAATCTCTCCTTTATAAAATAAAAAAGGTGTGACACTCGGTTAAAGTGCCACACCCTGTGTAATCTAATAATTTATCTAACACATTATCAGCATAGCAAATTAACCCTACCGTTTGTAAAGTCGGTAAAGCTAAATGTAAAGCTGAAGTTGTTTGTGTTAAGATAGTTATACATATTTTCCCTCAAAAAATCCACTTGAAGCTTAGTAAATTATAGAACCATGAAAAAGATTTGTCAAGAATAATTTAAGACAGTATGAAATTTTTCACATCAACGCCGCTTTTATAAACGCCGAGAAAAGAGGATGGGGTTTATTGGGGCGGCTTTTGAATTCGGGGTGATACTGAACGCCTACATAGAAGGGTCTGTCGGAAAGCTCGACCGTCTCGACAAGATTACCGTCGGGCGATATTCCCGAGAGAGTAAGTCCCGCGTTCTGAAGCGGTTCACGGTAGTCGTTGTTGAACTCGTAGCGGTGACGGTGTCGCTCGCTTATTTCGGATTTACCGTAGGCACGTTGCATTGTTGTGCCATCCTGAATCACGCAGGGATAAGCGCCGAGACGAAGCGTGCCGCCCTTGTCGGTATCGTCGCTCTGGTCGGGCAGAAAGTCGATAACCTTCGGCACATTTTGAGCGAACTCGCCCGAGTTGGCGTTTTCGATTCCGGCAACGTTACGAGCGTACTCGATGACCGCGATCTGCATTCCTAGGCAGATACCGAAGTACGGCAGGTTGTTCTCGCGGGCGTACTTACAGGCTGTGATCATTCCCTCGATCCCGCGGTGTCCGAAGCCTCCGGGCACGATAATGCCGTTCAAGCCCGAAAGGATTTCACCCGCGTTTTCGTCGGTTATAGTTTCGGAGTCGATCCAGTTTATATTGACCTTGGAGTTAAGGTAATAACCTGCGTGGCGAAGCGCCTCGGCAACACTCAAATACGCGTCGTGAAGCTCGACATACTTTCCTACCAAGCCGATGTTGACTGTATTCTCACGCATTTTTATGCGCTCGATCATTTGCTCCCAGTCGGAAAGATCGGGCTTGTGCGATTTTAAGTTAAGCTCACGGCAGACAATATCGCTGAGATGAGCTTTTTCAAGCATAAGCGGAGCCTCATAGAGAACGGGCAAGGTAAGATTTTCGATAACACAATCCGGCCATACATTACAAAAACCCGCGATTTTATCGAAAATTGTTCTGTCGGTAATCGGCTCATCCGTACGAAGAATAATAATGTCGGGAGATACTCCCAAGCCCTGAAGCTCCTTAACAGAATGCTGGGTAGGCTTGCTTTTATGCTCGCCCGAAGCCTTGAGATAAGGAACAAGAGTAACGTGGATATACAGGCGGTTCTCCGCACCCACCTCGTGGCCTACCTGACGGATAGCCTCGATAAACGGCTGACTCTCGATATCGCCGATTGTGCCGCCGATTTCGGTTATTACAACGTCCGCGTCGGTCTTTTTACCAACGCTGTAAATAAAGCGCTTGATCTCGTCCGTGATATGAGGAATAACCTGGACTGTTTTTCCGAGGTACTCTCCCCTACGCTCCTTAGCGAGAACATTCGAATAAACCTTACCTGTGGTGAGGTTGGAGTATTTGTTTAGATCCTCGTCGATAAAGCGCTCGTAGTGACCGAGATCGAGGTCGGTTTCGGCGCCGTCCTCGGTCACATAAACCTCGCCGTGCTGATATGGGCTCATTGTGCCGGGGTCGACGTTGATGTACGGGTCGAGCTTTTGAGCCGCTACGCGCAGGCCTCTCGCCTTTAACAATCTTCCTAATGAAGCGGCGGTAATACCCTTGCCGAGCCCCGATACAACTCCGCCTGTAACAAAAATATACTTACTCATTACTTACTCTCCTTGTACCCCTTTTCAAAGGGGTCAAAATTCTTGCCCGAAGGGCGAATTTTGGGGGATGTGTTCTCCTCTTTAGCGAGTTTAGGAAAGCACACCATTTTATGAACGTTCCGATAACAGACCGCTACGCTACACAATCCCCGCGAATTGGCTCACTGCGCTCGCAACAATTCGCATTCTCTAGCGAGAACGGCACCCCTTTTGTCAGCCTGTGGCTGACATT
>CACYDK010000075.1 GCA_902773155.1 uncultured Ruminococcus sp. | reverse complement strand
TTTCAGGAAAAACGGCGGGTTGTAGGTGTCCTTGGCCGATTCGGCGTATGAGTCCGCCCATTTTGAATACACGCGTTTTTCGGCTCCGGAGGTCTTGATCCTCTGTATACCGGCCATAATGGAGTATTCCATACCTACTCTTTGGGCTTCTAGCCTGATACGCCTCCGGTTGATTCTCGCCTGAGCTATCATGGCATGAATGCTAATCGCCGTTATTAGACCGACTATTATGATCGAGGGGATCAAAAGCCCGGGGGCAATTCTGCCGATCTGTATAAAAAACAGCAGCGAGGCTATGAATCCAATAACTACAGTGAATACATTGTCAATAATGATCTCGCATATTTCGACAGCGTAGGAGCTTCGGGTGTAGATATCGCCCGAGCTGTATTTTCTGAAAAACTTTGCCGGAAGCGAGATGAGCCTGGCCATTACCGCGGCTCCTACCTGGAGCGAGGCCTTGATCTTTATCCGGTTTACGATCAGGTTTTTCACCGTGTTTATAATCTGGCTCGTTATAAGCACGCACAAAAGAAAGACCGACACGGAGTACAGCAGGGTAGCGTCGTTATTATTTACCACATTGCCCGTGATCATATATGTGATTCTCGGAAGAAGCAGTCCGAGCAGCGTTACTATCAGCGTTCCTCCCGCGGCCAGGAGATAGTCTACGGTCGGAACACACTGGGCGATATACTTTATCAGCGAACGCTTTCCGACGTTTTTGCTCGGAAGAGGACGGTAAAAGCAGAAGGCCTCGTCCTTAAACAGCTCCATCGTAAATTTGTTGAGGTGTACGGTAGCGCCCGAGGAGTAGTCGCGGTAGGTGTAGCCTCTGATCTTGTTAGGTAGGAGGGTCACGGGACGGTTGTCCTTTTTGAAAAACGCGATGATCGGCCCGAAGGAATCCTTGTACCAGTTCTCTGAGAGTCTGACGCTTCTTCTCATGATCCCGTTGGGACGGGTGGCGTACTCCAGACGCGCGTCCAGACCCTCGATATATGAGGGAATAGTAGTCTTTTTCTTGCCATAGTATTTGAGCACAACGTCGACCGACTTCTGTATGGCGTCGAGGTCGTCCTTTATGTTCTCGGCGGAGGCGTCGGAAAGTATGGCGAATTCGAGATTTTGAAACGAATCCTTGAGCATTTCCTGTTCGTCTTGCTTTTTTTGTTTCATTTTTTCTTCGAAACTGCTCATCATAACACCTCCCGTCAGTTGCTGTATATCAAGTCGGCGTAGTAGCCGTTCATTTTCATAAGCTCGTCGTGGGAGCCCTGCTCGACGATCCCACCGTTTTTGAGCACGACTATCCTGTCGCAGTCGCGCACGGTGCTGAGGCGGTGGGCTATGACGATACAGGTCGAGCTTCTCTCTCTGATCGCTCTGATGATGTCCTGCTCGGTCTGGGCGTCAAGCGCCGAGGTGGCCTCGTCAAGTATCATGAGCGTGGGGTTCAAAACGAGCGCCCGGGCGATTTCTACACGCTGTCTTTCGCCGCCGGACATATCCATACCGTTTTCAGACACACGGGAGCGGTAGCCGCCCTTGCGCGCTGTGATCATTTTGTGGATCTGCGCGTCCCTGGCGGCCTTTTCGACCTCAGAGAGAGTAATGGTGTTGTCCCACATACGTATATTTTCCAGTATGCTGTCCTCGTAAAAGAAGATTTGCTGATCGACAATTCCCACGGAGCTCGTAAAGACTCCGCGGTTGATCTCGGTGATTTTTTTGCCGTCAAAGAGTATCTCGCCGCTCCACGGTCTGTACAGGCCTGCGATCAGCCTTGAGACGGTGGATTTTCCGCAACCGCTCGCGCCTACGATCGCGACGCTCTCGCCCTTGTTGACAGTAAGGCTGAAATCTTTGAGCAGGGGCTCTGCGATCCTCGAATATCCGAAGGTCACGTTTTTTATCTCTACCGAGCCCGAGAGCTTTTCGCTTATATCGTCGTCTTTCTTATCTTCGCGGATGTTGGGGTCGGTCTCGTAAGCCATTACGTCCTCTATGCGCTCCATATTCGTGCGCATTTCCTGGATGGTCTGACCGGCGTTTATGAGCATATTCGCAGGCTGAAAGAACGAGGCCAAAAGCCCCTGGAAGGTCAGGATCAAGCCCAGGGTGACGGTTTTATCGGTATCGCTTATCATAAGCCATACCCCGAAAAACAGCACGGCATAGTTCGCGAGCTGACACAAAAACGCGGGGATTGCTCCGATCCCGGAGTTGAGCCTTTCCATTTTTACGTTTTGATTGTTGACGGCGGCCTGATGTCCCGCCCATTTGCGAAACCAGCCGTCCTCGGCTCCGCTCGACTTTATGGTTTCGACTATGCTTATGCCCGATACCGCGGTCGAAGCCATTAGTCCGGCGTCGCGCATTTGAACGCGCGTAAGGTTGACGCGCTTTGCCGACACATAGCGCGATACTATGAGGTTGAGCACGATCGCCGTGAGCCCTATTATGGTCAGAAAAACGCTGAAGCGAATCATAACAGCAAGGTAGAAAACTATCATTACCGTGTTTATGGCAAGCGGAGCAATGGTATGTACGATAGTATCGGCTATCGACGCATTGGTGCGGTGACGGGTAAGTATGTCGCCCACAAGCCTTTGCTCAAAGAAATTCATAGGCAGTCTGAGCACCTTCCAGATAAAGGAGGAGCTGCCGACTACGGCCATTTTACCCTTTATTTTCAGCGAGTTAACGGAGGAGAACAGGAGCGTAACGGTTTGTATCGCCGCCAAAAAGGCCAAGACGGCGTAGAACAGGACGTTCAGCCTTTCGTTTGTGTTCTCGATGATATTGTCGACGAATATCATGGACATCGCGGGGTTGATTATGCCGAAAAAGCTCGTAATGACCGACGAAAGTACTACGAACACCACCGCGGAGCCTGCTCCGATGAGGCGCTTTTTTGCAAAGGAAACGGTACTCTTGCGCCTTCCGCCGGGGATGAAGCTCTCGGTTGGGTAAAACATCAGGCATACCCCCGTAAACGCCGCGTCGAATTCCTTCATCGAAACGCTGCAGGCGCCGCGCGCGGGGTCGTTAAGGAGAGCCTTGTTGCCTCTGAATCCGCGAAGCACAACGAAATGGTTGTAATTCCAGTGGATTATGCAGGGGAAGCTTCCGTTTTTCTTAAGCTGCTCACAGCTGAGCTTGTACGCTTTTGCGTCAAAGCCGTATCTTTTGGCCGCAAGTCCAATGCTTCGGGCGTTTGAGCCGTCGCGGGAGATTCCGCAGTCCTCGCGGACTTTTTCGAGCGGTATCCATTTATTGTAGTAAGCCATCACCATAGCGAGGCAAGCCGCTCCGCATTCGAGCGCCTCCAGTTGCATTATAACAGGGACGCTTCGAGCCGTTTTTTTGGAGGGAGATTTGATATTTCTTTTCATAGCTCACCTGTTAATGGAACAAATATGATATCGGGGTATCGGTTATTTCTGTATAAGCGGAATAATTGCCGTCGGGAATACCGTCGGCGCCGTAAATGAGTCCGACGTAATCACCCTCATATTTGTCAAATTCAACGGATTCTATTTTCTCTTTATACACCTTAAAGTAGTTTGTTTTACTATCGAGCACTTCGACATATACCGTCATGTCTTCTTTTATATCATATTTGTCGGAGGGAACGACAGTTATTACGTTGCGCTTTACTACCGCTGTCATATAAACGGTCGACTTGATCTTGTAAAACGAAGAGCCTATGATAAACCCGATAAGCAGCACCATAATAGAGCCGAAAACAAACCACATCGAAGGATTTGTTACGCGAAGATAACTGTTGAGGTCATCAGGAGATTGTATATTATTTATCTGATCCTTGGATTTATCTTTTTTCACCAATAATACCCCCTATTATAAAGATATTAATATTAATTGTATCATAATCAAACGCATAGTAATATTCCATATAAGAATCATTTTGTGAAACTTAAAAGTTTTTTTAGTGCACAGACGACAATCAGGCGCGGGAGTCAATCCTGTATTTTTTTATACTTAGGAAGAAGATTCTGTATCCCCTTTCAAAAAAGGATTACAAATCTCAAATTGCAGAAAAGGGTTATCGCCCGTAATCTGACTTTGGGAGGGTCAGAAGCTGCATTATCTTTCTGTATTAGAATTAAAACTCAACTTTTTGATTCAACATTAAAAAAACCGAAAAGATTAATAGTATTTGCCGGAATAGAGGGGTAGATTTTATTCACTACTTCTGTTGCTTTAATAACGCCCGTATGATAGAATAATAAATCTTATCATTACCCCTGCAGATTATTTTTGAAGGAGTTAATCTATGTATAGTTATTATACTGCTGTTAGTATTATTGTCTGGATGGCGCTTGCCGTTCAGGGAATTCTTGTATGGAAAAACGGCAGGATCGACAATAAAGATAAGCGCTTGTTCTATATTACATATCTAACTATCGCTATTGCTTTGTTTGCGGAATGGCTGGGAGTCCAGCTCGACGGAAAGGAAGGCTTCTCGGCGCTTCCGCTGTATATTACAAAATGCGCCGATTATATCCTTACGCCTATGTCGGCCGCGGCGTTCGCTTTGCTGATGAATCTGCGAAATATATGGTCAAAAATTTTGCAGGCTTCGCTGGCCTTTAACGCGGTTTTTCAGATCATCGCGGCCGTTTTCGGACTCGTATTTGTGATTGACGAGCATAATCATTACACAAAAGGTCCCTTGTATTACGCGTACTTTGGATTTTGCCTTTTTGTGCTCGCGATTATTATCATACAGTTCTTCCTCTATAGCCGAATGTTTCCGCGTCGAAACAAAGCGTCGCTGTACGCCGTTTTTGTGCTCGTAGTTACAGGCGTTGTAATGCAGGAGCTTTTACCTGGAAGCTACAGAACCGCGTATCTAGCGCTCGCCTTAGGCGCCTCGTATTTGTTTATCAATTTTGCCGAGTTCCATCAGATGAGAACCGACAAGGTTCTGGAAAGGCAGAAGATACTGATCGAAAAGGACACGCTCACAGGCTTAAACAGCCGTTTTGCCTATAACCAGGAGCTACAGGTGCTTAACAAAAAGCTGAGCCTGCCCGATGATTTCGCGGTGTTTGTCATCGATATAAACGGTCTCAAGACTGTGAACGACGCCTTCGGTCACAGCGCCGGCGACGAGCTCATTGTCGGAGCGGCTACCTGTATTTCGAACGTGATGGATAAGTATTCGCACTGCTTTAGGATTGGCGGAGATGAGTTCGTTGTTTTAACAACGCTGAGCAAGGAGCAGGCCAAGAATAAAAAGCGGCTTCTGCGCAAGGAGGCCTCGGGCTGGAAGGGTCTTTATTCGCGACATCTCAGTATGGCGGTGGGCTATGTTCTCGCGGGAGATTTCCCGGACGCGACGGCCGAGCAGCTCGTGAGCGAGGCCGATAAAAGGATGTACGACTCAAAAATCGCTTACTACGAGGAAAAAGAAGAGATCCCGCGTTTTGCCAAAAAAGCTTAACTGACGATAATTTAAAAGCCAATCATTTCGGATTGCCCTGAAATGATTGGCTTTTTCTGTTTAGTTGGTTTTAGTTTGATACCCTTCTGGCTATTATAATATAGTCCGTCGTATCGGTATCGTCGGTTATGAAGTCTCCGAAAATATCGAGCCTTACCGTTTTGCCGTCCCTTGCTTTTACGCCGACCGTAGCCTCAAAGGGTTTGGAATCGTGAAAGCAATTAAGAAGCGCGGCGTGCGGCGAAGCGGTGATGTTAGAGTCCGCTCGGCTGCTAAGATCAATACTATTGAGCTGGTTTTCAAGCATTTCCCTTGTCATCCCGAGCTCCTTTTCCAGTCCGTTAAAAAGCACCGAGAAGCAACAATTCCCATTGGGCTTCCTTGTCAGGACGACCGCGGTATCGGGCGAAAAACACGAGAGCAGCTTCATTTGCTTTTCCAGCGTTGAAAGCCTCGTGATATTCTGAACCGAGCCGTAGAATATCTCTCTGTTCTCTTTGCGGCGGAGGTAATAAAAGCGCATATAGTAGGTTGTGAGAGTGTCGTCGGTTTTATAAAAATGCAAAAGCCCCTTCGAGCCGTTTAATTTATCGGCCTTTGCCTGATTTAATAGCGTGCGAATGCGCTCTGCGTCGGAGGGCGGCAGAAAGCGCTGGATATTATCGAGCCTTTCGGCAAAATCGGGAACGTCGACGACCTTGTAGAACTGTTCGTTGAAGCGTATTATGTCAACGCCCTCGTCGTGCAGCGAATAGAACGCGCAGGGTCCCAGGATATTGTTCAGCATGGTGTCGCTGTAAACGTTCTTGTCAAGTACTTCTCTGAGCCTGAACTGCTGATCGGACTTGAAGGTTATTCCCGAGGTGTCGATATTGTTGTGATCGGATATTAGCTCCTCGTAGCTTTCAGCGTCCATAGGACGGTAAAAGTAATAGCCCTGAATATATCTGCAGCCCATATCCCCGAGGAATTCCTTTTGCTTTTCGTTTTCCACGCCCTCGGCGATTATGGGAAGCCCGATGGTTTTAGCCATCGAGTTGATCGACTCGATGATCTGTATGCTCCTTTCGGAGTTGCTCTCGTCCATATGAAGAAACTGAGCGTCGAGCTTTAGGACGTCAACGCTGAGATTTTTCAGCATGTTCAGGGTCGAGTAACCGCTGCCGAAGTCGTCCATAAGTACGGTAAAGCCGTTTTCGTGCAGGCTTTGCACTGTTTTTTTAACGAGAGGAGCGTTGCTTGCGTATGAAGACTCCGTGATCTCGATTTTCAGGAGATTATGAGGGAGCTTGTACTTTTCGGTCAGGTCGGACAAAACCTCCGCAAGGTTGATGTTTTGTATATCTACGGTCGAAACGTTCACTGAAACAGGCAGCGGAGTATTGCCGCCCATGATCAAGCGCAGCTGCCACTTGCATACCTCCTCCCAAATGTACAGGTCGAGGTCTGTGATGAGTCCGTGCTTTTCCAGTACGGGTATAAAGCTGCTCGGCGGAACAAGACTTCCGTCGGGGAGTATCCATCGGCACAAGGCCTCGGCTCCGACGATCCTGCCCGTCGAAACGCGGCATTGCGGCTGGAGGTAAAAGGTGATCTCGCGTTTTTTTATCGCCTGCGCAAAATCGTTTACAATACGGTACTCGGCGTCCTCCTGAGTATACATGCTCGGGTCGTAAATGCGAATGCGCCGGCCGTAGGCCTGCTTAGCAACGCGTGCCGCCAGAAAAGCGCGGTCGATTATATCGGGTATCTTACTGCCCTTATCGACCATGCTTATACCGAAGGCGGGCTTGAAGCCCGTGCTGTTCCCGTTTGAGGATACAAGCTCCGATATGCTCTCGTAAAGAGAGGTGATCGTTTTTTTATCATAGGGGATAAGCAAACAAAAATCGTCCTGTCCGAAGTACCCTGCGGTACCTCCGAGCTTTTCGTAGGTTTTCTTTAATTCAGAGCCGATCTGCGCCATCAAAAGATCGCCGGCGCTGTGTCCGTACCACTCGTTAAAGAGCTTAAAGTTGTCGATATCTATCGAGATAATGCACCATTTTTCCGAAGGATCGCGCGTCAGTTCCGCGACAGCCTTCATAAACGCCTTTTCTCTTTGCAAGCCTGTGGTTTGGTTGCGGTGCTTTTCGGGATTGAGATATATGTTGTTCAATCCGAGCTCACGCATTTTGCGGCTGTTGATATCGAATATATAAACGCGGAAAATATCCTTCGAAAGCCCCCAAAAGCTGCCCGACACGAGCACGACCTCGACCCAGCGCCAGTTATCGCTGAGCATATGGAAGCGAAACTCGTCGCAGATAAGTCCGGGTACATCAGAGTTTCCAAGCTTGAAATGAAGAGTAACGGGGTTTATAAGCGAGCAAAAGCGCTCTTTGTCCTCGGGGTGTACAAGCAGCTCGGACATGCCTACAAAAAGCTCCCTGAACGAGCCCTCGGTCAGGGGAAAGGTGTATTTTTTATCCGTGTAAAAGAGCTTTGTAAAATTGTCGTTTATTAGGTTAAACTCAATCAACTCGTCAAACGAGGAGTTGTCCAGAAAGTCCAGGATGTCCTTGGGTCGCGCTATCGTCCTGAACAATCGAAATAAAGCTGTGTTCATACTTACCACCTTTTTATCCGGATAATCAAAGCTTGTACATACCCGAATTATTTTATTCTTATTTACCGTTTTTTTCAATATCAAGCAAGTAAATTCGGGATTATTACTATATTTTCACGAGATTTTTATTGAAAACGACCAGAAGCCTTTTGAAAGCTTTTCCTCCTGCATTTAT
>CACYDK010000074.1 GCA_902773155.1 uncultured Ruminococcus sp. | reverse complement strand
TCCGACGACGCCGTCATTCTGACGCTCCCACGTGTTAGTGTTCAGACCCCAGATGTGACCGCCCTCGTTGTGACCGCAGTAACCGCCCGCGACTCCTCTCTGATGACCTGAATCGGAAGCCGCCTGAGCTCTGACAGCGCCGCCGCAGGGTACACAGGAAGTAGTTGAGTTGCGTATTGTCGGTACAAAGTCCTCTACAAGAGAAGCAAGCACAGAATCGACTTCAACAAGACTGCTTAAAATATTTCCATTGTCAAGGAGATTAGCAACGTTACCGGGTACCAATTCACCGACATAACCGCCGGCTGTCTCCTGACCAATAATATAATAGAAGTTCTTACAATGTGAGTTCTGGATATGACCGCCGTACAATCCGCCGACAAAGCCGCCTGACATACCGACCTTTCCATTACTGTCAGTTCCATCCGCAATTACCGAGAAACCGCCGCCTGCTCCCTGAACATCGGAGTGTTCAACTGTAGATACGACTACAGAGAGCGCGGAAACCGCGTCTGACAGTTCAATTGAATTACCGAGTATCTTCAAGCCGTCGCCTAAGCTCTTCGCGCTGCCGATATCTATCTTACCGGCGTAGCCGCCCGCGTAGTGACCGCCTGTTACGGCGTATGTACTTTGATTGCTGTCATAATAGGACGGCGCGTTCACCGCTTCAAGATTTGAAGGAGGTGTTACGCTCGTATTCTTTAATTTATAGACGTCACAGTTAGATACCTGCGCGCCGCTCATATAGCCTGCAAAGCCGCCGGCGCTGCCGGAGTCGGAATCTCCCGCGCGCACAGTGTTTGCCGCGACTGTAAAGCCGTTCTCACTGTACACTCCCGCGTTCTTTACAAACGGAACATAGGCGTTCATAATGCTTGTCAGGTCATTGAGTTCAATACTCAATTCGGTATTACCGAGAATCGAAATACCGCCGTCTGAGTCAGCCAACGCGCCTGAACGAAGCTTTCCGCCGAAGCCGCCGCCGTAAGTGCGTCCATAAACATTGTCAATATTGAAAACAGCAAACTGCTTAGCTAAGTCACCTGTCGGTTTTTCCGCGCCGGGATCGTACAGCTCCTTCATAGAGTGAGTCCATTTAGGATTCTGCGCGTCATCCACATCGGCGATAGTGGAATTATCTACAGTACCACTCTCGAGGTCGGCGACAAATCCGCCCGCGATATCCGCGTCTACATAGCCGCTGTTCACGTAAGTAACGGTACAGTTTGTGTATGACGGTATCAGATACCCAACCGCCTTCAAAAGACCGCCTTCAACAGACAGCAAACTCTTTACGCCGTTAACGTCGGAGACATCTGCCAGACCGCCCGTTGAGGATACGCCTACAAAGCCGCCGCTGTAGCCCTGAACAGCCGCCGCTTTAACAGACAGCAAATTATCAGTGTGACAGTTATCAATTTCGGTACTGTTGCTCTGCGCTATGAATCCTGACGCGAGATACTGATACGCTTCATTACTGTTTCCGCTGCCCATAGCCTCTACAGTGAATCCGTCATCTATACCTGTTACGGAAGAATCCGATATTTTAACATGAATATTCTGTCCGAGAGATAAAAGATTTTTAACATTAAGTAAATAATTCAAGCCAAGCAGATTGATTGTCAAGCCGCCGGAGCCTACAACATCTCCCGGTCCCGCGGAGGCAATAAAGCCTGCCGCCTTATTATTTGCCGCTTCAACACGTTGCAGCTCAGCGAGAGTTACTTCACTTATCGTGCCGCCGTAAGCTCGACCGAAGCCGCCTCCGGCATAATCGCCGTCAAAGTTATCCGCTGTACCTGTCGCCTTAACGGTATATCCTCCGTCTACGCCTGTAACGCTGACTTCACTGACGGTAAAGCTGTTAAAGCTTCCTGCGCTTAGCGTGCCGTCAAGAACACCCGCGAGATTTACCGTCTCCAGCTCACCCGAAACACCACCGGCGAAGTCGCCGCTAGCGGTAACGCTTTCGAGGTTATTCAACACATTTGGGCGTGAGGTTTTTTCCGATATATTTTTCTGCTGCCAGAAGGTAAGCTTATTCATATATTCCGCCGATGATTCTGTCAGGTATACGCCCTGTCCTCTGCCCAGAATACCGCCGACATATTCGCGACCCGATACGTTTACAGGACCCTCGCTGATCTGACATCCCAAAATAGCGGAAGGAACAAGTCCTACCAGGGAGAGCAGCTTTTGGTTCTGTCCTTCGTTACCCGAAGAAAGCAGTCCCGTACCAAGCTGTCTGACAACCGCCAGCAGACTGTTATCATTCGGGTTAGCCGCTTCCCTGCCTATACTGTTGAACCAGCCGAGCGATGCCTCGCCGACAAAGCCGCCGATATGGTCGCCGCTGCCTGTAACGTTCAGAGTATTATTGCCGTCTCCCGTAATTTTACAGTCTATGGCATAGCTTGCCGCCAACGCGCCTGCAAAGCCTCCGAGATAATCGCCGCCTGTTACCGAAACATAGGAGTCCTCGATTGAGCAGTTCCTTAACAAGCTTTGAGTTTCAAATTTGCCGACATTCTCGAGATTATCATTAATACGAGAGAAAATCTGATTTTGGTCAATTACATCGACGCCCAAGTCATTGAGTGTACCCTTGATTTCCGCGTCACGCGCGACTCCCGAGAAGCCGCCGCCGAGGCTCTGAGCCTTAACAGTGTAATTACCGTTTTGGATAGTACAATCCTCGATCTGAGTACCAACCTGCAAGCCTACAAAGCCGCCGTTGTTGTTAGTATCGCTCTGTCCGATATCGCCGTTAAGACGGTCTACGGTACAGTTCATAATATGCGGTTCTAAATATCCGGTGGGTATAAGATTACCAAGAGGTAAACCGTTTTTCAGTAAAATGCTAATCAGATCTCCCAGACCGAGTGCCGGAATAACATTGAGCAAAGACGAAAGAAAATCAGTTATTCCGCTTAAAGCCTGCGAAAGTCCGCTGTATTGTGTTACTCCATCGGTATAGCCTACAAAACCGCCTGTATTATCCTTGTGGTTTTCGACTATCACATTTCCTGTGGCTGCGCAGTTAGTTATTTCAACATCGCCGACAACACGTCCGGCAAAGGCTCCTGTCGAATAGATAGTGGAGTCCTTTGTACGAGCGTTGAGCACAGCGCTGAGCGCATCTCCTAAACTGAGGCTCACGCTTCCAAAGGACAAGACAGTAGTCAACGAAGAGACCAATCCTCCGACTATCCAACCTAAGTTTCTCGCGATTGTGTCGACTATCGACGACGATTCCTTTGCGGTGGTAGCGGTATTGTGTACCGCTACCTGATTGAGCTCGATATTTTCCACCTTAACAGTACCTGAGCTTACACCAATATTGGTTACATTAACCTCATTGGTAACTGTAGCGAAAAATCCTATACCGATATATTTATTAGCTTCGATAGGAGCGCTTTGATTAATAAAAACGTTTGAAATAACAGGACGATTCGCTGTAGTACGCGCGCTTAACTCAGTAGCGTCGCCGATATCGCTGCCGTTCCACAGCGCAGAGCCGCTTACGCTCTTTATTCCGTACATATTTCCCGTAAACATCAGCGGAGTCCACGGATCATTGGAGCCGCCGAGGTCGATGTTTCGGAATATGATGTAGTTGGCGTTGGTGGTGTATTTCTCGCTTGTTTCCCAACTGTGCGCTAATCCGAACGCGGAATCATCAACATGAGCTGAATCCGTATATACTTGACCTGTATCCTGATTAACGCCTGCGCGAGGCCAGTCAGATAGTACGTCCGCGTTTAATTGATGGAAGGTGAAGTTGCCTGAGCCGTTCTCACTGGACTTCAAATCCGCGTCGCCGCCGTAGATCATCTTTGAATTAGAGTAAGCCCGCGTCCATACCTCTGTATCGGTACCAATCGCGCGGAGCTGCGCCGCGTTACCAATCAGAATATATGTCTTTCCGTCGATTTTTTTGATAACCTGACCCGCAAAATCTCGTCCGTCGGAAGTAGCGCCGACAGGGGCTTTTCCGACCTTTGCGTTCTTTACGGTTCTCGCAGCCTTTGAGGCGTTTGAGGCAGGCTGCGGCTCGTCTTTATCCTGACTTACCACGGAAACAGGCTTTTCAGATATTTCTGACGTAAATGAGGAAGAAACCACATAGTTCTGATCGTCATTATAGGTCAGATAGTTCTTTCCCTCTTCATCCGTGCAGATGACCTTACCCGAACCGAAGGTTTTTTCATCGGCGTCGCCGCTCATAACAGGCTGTCTGTCCGCGTCATCCATCGCCATAACTGCAAGCTGATAGGGGTGATACAGATATACGCTGTCTTTCTGTTCATCATACAGAGACGCGTCCTTCTGTTCTTCTCCAACGATTTTTCCCTTAAATCCTTTCGGAAGCTGCCACCTTGTATGACGTGGAAGCGGAATATCGTTCGCAAGCTTATACGAGGCGTTTGATTTGTATTCTACAGTTACGCCGTCATCATAAGTATGACTGTTTCCACTGCCGATCATTGACAGCTGGGAATAGTTGTAGATCAGGATATTGCCGTTATCATAGGCAACTTCCTTTTTATCGGACGCTTTTGCCGCCGGTTTATCGCCGACTTTCAGCGTGTAATCATGCGTAGCGGCAGAAAAAGCTTCCATTATAGCTTCCGGCAGAGCCGGTGTTACGATGTTCAGCACCATAATAAGCGCCAGCAATACCGCAAGCAATCCGAACGCTTTTTTCATAGTTAGCATTCTACCCATAATGATCCTCCTTGTTTATCTTACTTTTCCATAATTATCTTTATGCGATCGCAGTCATAGGGACTGCTAAACTGGAATATATGCATTTTACTGTTTTTCAAGAATATCGCCGAGCTTTTTTATCCTGCGATATTCCGAGGGAGTAAGGTTGTAATACTTTTTGAACGCGCCGATAAATTTGGCCTGTGTGGAATATCCCACCGCCATTGCGATTTCGACCTGTTTCATATCGGCTTTTTCAAGCAGCTCGGCCGCTTTTTCCATACGTACCTTCGTCCGGTATTCCTTAAAGCTGTATCCGTATTCGTTTTTAAAGTAGTTCTTTACCGTAGTGTCGCTCAGACCGTATTTTTCGGCAAACACATCGGCAGTCAACCGTTCGTTATAATGCTCGGACAACTGGCGGTGTATATCCTCTGCGATAGCTTTTTGCGGTTTTGTCGAATACCTTCGTTCTTTGAAATCACGAGATTTATAATCGTGACCGAGGTTGTAAACGATTTCGGCGCCGTTTATCATAATGACATTGCTGTCGGCATTATTCGCACAGTTTGCAAGCAGGTGTTCAACGGATTTTTCGGTTTCCTCGCTATAGTTTGAGAAATACCATTTATCGTTTTGAAAATCCTCGCTTGAAAGCTTTATGTGTTTCATAGTCTCGTCGAGGATTTTGATAACAAAGCTTTCTTTGACCGCTTTATTATCCTGCAATACTATTTCGATCCCTACAAGACTATCTGCTGAATAATCAAACCTGTTTACACTTTCAATACCGCTTTTCACGGCAAACTCTCCGCCGGAGATATTCAGATTCAACCCGTTATCGATGAACTCGCCGCGGCCGTTTCTGCATATCAAGATTCGCATATAACGTCCTGTGTAATTCTTTCTAAGCCCAAGCTCCCACATATCGGGGATATAGCTTCCGCTTATCTCATAAATGTAAACCTGCAGATTTTCAATAGGATAATACGCGATGATCCTTTCCTGACAATCTTCAGTTAAATATATCTCTATTCTGTTTTTTGTTTCATCAATGCTCGCGTTTACTTTTTCAGGTAAAGCTACGTCTTTTATATTCATAACATTGAATCTCCCGGTAAAACAAATAATGATATATGATACACTTATATTTAATTAGATTTTATCATAGAGAATTGGTTTTATATTTCCTAAAACGAAAAGAATTACCCTTTTAGAACCAAGCAAAAATATTTTGTATACAATCACAAATATTAATTGCATAAACTAAAAACCGTATACATATTTTACATACTAATTATGCCGTTTTTTGCAGTATAAAACCTCTTTGTTTTTTCGTTTTGTACAGTTTTACGATTCTGCATAAGAAAGACGCACAACCAACATCATGGTTGTGCGTCTTGTAGTAGATATGGAAAAGATACTTGTTTGTATGATTATTTGTATTTGTAGTATTTTCCCTTGCCGAGCATCGAGTCGTATGACTTTCCGTTGTAGACAAAGCCGATCAGATTTGCGTTCGCAAACTCCATTTGCTTTAGTGTCTCGTCGATTTTCGCGAACTCCGATACGTTTTGTCTTATTACAACAAGATATCCGTCGATTTTATCCGCGAGGATAACGGCGTCAGTAACAACGATGATAGGGGGGAAGTCTACGATTATGTAGTCGTACTCTTCCTTAAGCTTCTCGATAAGCTTCTTCATATTATCGCTTTCGAGAAGGGCTGTGGGGTCGGGCGGAATCTTGCCGGAGGTAACGACGTCTATACCCTTGTCATCCAAATGAATGATGTTGAGCTTTTCATCATCATTCGAGCGAACCAAATAATCGCTCAGACCCTTTCCGGGGTCGAGTCCCAGCTTTGAGGATATCGTCGGTAGTCTCATATCGCAGTCGATGATGATGACCTTCTTGTTGATCTGGGCGAACGACAGCGCGAGCTGAATGCTTACGGAGCTTTTTCCCTCGCCGCGGTTTGCGCTTGTGATGCCTATGCATTTCGAGCCTGCGCCCGGAAGAGAGAACATTACGTTAGTGCGGAGAGTCTTGAAGGCTTCTTTAATAGGGAAAGGGGAGTTGTCAGAGAGAAAAACCTTTGCGTCGTCGGGCTGAACGCTCATAATTTTTTTCTTTTTCATTACGCCTTCTCCTTTCTTTCCTTTTTGCTCGGCTTCTTTTCGTAAGAATAGTAGTAGTAATTGTTTTTGTTCTTGCTTATGCTGAGGTAATCGGGAATAACGCCTACTACCGGTACAGTATATCTGGAATTGAGCTCGTTCTCGTTGTTGATCTTGTCGTTGATAAAGAACTTTATGAGTATGAACAGAAGTCCCAGAAAAGCTCCCGCGAGGGCTCCGAGTATTGCGCTTTTTATGTAGCTCGGATTATAGCGTACCGTAGGGATCTCGGGGGCGGCGATTTTCTTCATCGAGCTTCCCTCAACAATTTCCGCCGTATAGTCGAGCGACTCTTGCTTTATGGTGTTTGCAAGCTCATAGGCCGTTTCGGGAGTAGCAGCGACAACGTAAACCGTTATTATTTCGGTGTCGGAGCCGACCTCCGTGCTGACCATACGACTGAGCGAATTATAGTTGTAATTAAGGTTAAGCTCCTTGGCGCTTTCCGTTAATATGTGTCTGCTTGTGATGATCTCCGAGTAGGTTTTTACCAGAGCCTGAGACGCGTATACGTCAGAGCTGGAAAGACCGCCCTGCGAAAAATCCGGCTTGTTGTTTACAATAGCGGTAAAATAAGCGCGATATGTGGGCTTTACCATAAGCTTTGTATATGTGAACATACCGGCGCCGATCACGATAGCTGCCAGAATAATTATCCAAAGCTGTTTCCATATCGCCTTGAATATTAGCGTAAGGTCGATTTCTGCGCTGAAAGCTCGGCTTTTTTTGCTTTTGCTTGTTTTGTTATTATCCATTTAATCTATACCTGACTTTCCCCAAAATAGCTGAATCTACAGTCATACCAAGGAATTATACCATAATAAACGAGTTTTTTCAACAAGTCGGAGAGACATATTATACACAAATTAAAGGCAATAAATGCGGAGTTTTTTAAACAAAATCCCAGCATATGCTAAAAGCTGAACTTAAATCATAAAAAAGAGTCTGCTTTTTAGCTTGCAGACTCTTTTTGGTATTTTGGTATTATTTATAGGTTTTTGACAATAGTCTTGATACGCTCTACTGCCTCGGCGGTTTTAGCTCTGTCGCCAAAGGAGGTGAGTCGGAAAAAGCCCTTGCCGTTCTCGCCGAAGCCTTCGCCGGGCGTTCCGACAACAGCGGCGTTATTGAGAAGATAGTCAAAGAACTCCCAGCTACCCATATTTCCGGGACATTTAAGCCAGATATACGGAGAATTCTTTCCGCCCGTATAGTAGATACCAAGCTCGTCAAGAGCGGATGAGATGATCGAGGCGTTTTCCTTATAGTAATTGAGGTTGTCCTTTATCTGGCGCTGACCCTCTGCGCTGAATACAGCGGCGGCGGCGCACTGTACGGGATATGAAACGCCGTTGAACTTTGTTGCCTGACGTCTGTACCAGAGGGAGTAGATGTTGTGGCCGTCGCGCTCGAGCTCGCGCGGTATCACGGTATAGCCGCATCGCGTGCCGGTAAAGCCGGCGGTTTTTGAGAGGGAGCAGAGCTCGATCGCGCATTTACGCGCTCCTTCAATTGCAAAAATTGATCGGGGAGAGTCGTCCTCGATAAACGCCTCGTAAGCCGCGTCATAAATGATTACGGCGTCGTTTTAAGCGCGTAATCGACCCAAAGCCTGAGCTGGTCGCTGCTGTAGGCCGCTCCGGTGGGGTTATTCGGAGAACAAAGGTAAATGATATCGGCCTTTACATTATCATCCGGCATTGCGAGAAAGTTGTTCTCCCTGTTTGAGGAGGCATAAACAATATTTCTGCCAGTCATTATATTCGCGTCGACATAAACGGGATAAACCGGGTCCGTAACCAGCACGGTATTATCGGCAGAAAAGATATCGCCCAGGTTTCCGCAGTCGGATTTAGCCCCGTCCGAGATAAAAATCTCATCGGGCTTTACGTCTACGCCAAAGCTTTTGTAATATCCGGAAACGGCCGAACGTACAAACTCATAGCCCTCATAGTCGGGATATCCCTTAAAGGTTTCCTTGTGCAGAAGCTCCTCGCAGCCCTTTTTCATCGAAGCTACAACAATAGGAGCGAGGGGAAGGGTTACGTCGCCGATTCCGAGCCTGATAATCTCCTTGTCGGGATTTGCTTTTGCAAATTCGTTTGTTTTGCGCGCAACGTCGGCAAAAAGATAGTTAGGTACCAGATTATCGAAATTACCGTTTATTTTCATATCATAACCTCCTGAGATCATCACATAGTTAGCATTATAAAACTATTATGAATTCTTGTCAATATCAAATTGCAAAATATATAGCAGATTGACTTTGTTTATGGCAAAACAGACGGATTATTGAATTTCGCTGAGCTGTTTTTTGCATAATAAGCGCTTAAACGCAAAAACAGCCGACCGGATAAACCGGCCGGCTGCATGGCTGTTTATTTTGGGATCATTCCTGACCGGGAACCTGCGGTAAGGTGCTTAAGCCAGCGGCAATATCTTCGTCGGTAGGAATATAGTCGGTCATCTTGCCGTCGTTGAACTGCTCGTAAGCAACCAGATCAAAGTATCCGGTGCCGGTCAGGCCGAAGAGGATCGTCTTTTCCTCGCCGGTCTCCTTGCACTTGAGAGCCTCGTCGATAGCTACGCGGATAGCGTGCGAGCTTTCGGGAGCGGGAAGGATACCCTCTGTTCGCGCGAACTGCTCAGCCGCCTCGAATACGGAGGTCTGCTCAACTGAAACGGCGTCCATATAACCGTCGTGATAAAGCTGCGAAAGCGTCGTGCTCATACCATGGAAGCGGAGTCCGCCGGCGTGGTTGGCCGAGGGGATGGAGTTGGAGCCTAAGGTATACATCTTTGCGAGCGGACAGATCATACCTGTGTCGCAGAAGTCATACGCGAATTTACCTCTCGTGAAGCTCGGACAGGAAGCCGGTTCAACAGCGATGATTTTATAGTCAGCCTCGCCTCTGAGCTTTTCGCCCATAAACGGAGCGATAAGTCCGCCGAGGTTCGAGCCGCCGCCGGCACAACCTATGATCATGTCGGGCTTTACGCCGTATTTATCGAGAGCGGCCTTGGCCTCGAGGCCGATAACGCTCTGATGAAGGAGAACCTGGTTAAGAACAGAACCGAGCACATAGCGATAGCCGGGGTTTGTGGTTGCCACCTCAACAGCCTCGGAAATCGCGCAGCCGAGGCTTCCGGTCGTTCCGGGATGCTTCTCTAAAATCCTGCGGCCGACCTCTGTGGTTGCGGAGGGGGAGGGAGTGACCGTGGCGCCGTAGGTGCGCATAACCTCGCGTCTGAAAGGCTTCTGTTCGTAGCTTACCTTAACC
>CACYDK010000073.1 GCA_902773155.1 uncultured Ruminococcus sp. | reverse complement strand
GTAGCGTGAAAGCCCGAAACAGCTCCGCACGCGACCGTAATAAACATATACGGCCAGACCGGCGTACCGTCCGGATGAAGATTCTGTAAGGAGATCTCGGGAATGGTATATTTGCCTCCCGAGAACAGGATCCCTCCGATGACAGCGCCGGCCATCACGATCAGCAATATGCCGAAAATAGGGTAGAGCTTGCCTATCAGCTTGTCGATCGGCAGCAGGGTAGCGAGCAGGTAATACGCGAGGATGACGATCGCCCAGAATGTGCCGTTCATCCAGTCGGGAGTGAGCTTGTCGAGCAGTCCCGCGGGGCTTGTGACGAATACCGTGCCGCAAAGTACCAGCAGTACGACCGAAAAGACGCGCATTATCCATTTCGAGACCTTTCCCAGGTATGTACCGGATAATTCAGCGATCGATGCGCCTTCGTGACGCGAGCTTATCATTCCGCTCATATAGTCATGTACAGCGCCTCCAAGTATTGAGCCGAGTACTATCCACAAAAACACCACAGGTCCGAAAACCGCTCCCATCAGAGCACCAAATATGGGCCCGGTACCCGCGATATTCAAGAGCTGTATCAAAAACGCTTTCCACGTTTTCATCGGCACGCAGTCCACGCCGTCGTTGATCGCGACAGCGGGCGTCTGACGGCCATCGGGAGCGAAAATCTTTTCGGTCACCTTGCCATACACAAAATAGCCGATAATAAGCACCGCAAACGCTGTAAACAATGAGATCATATCAATCGCCGTAGCCTTTCAGTCCGCAATTATTTAAAGACCCTACAACCTTACCTGCGGACATGTAAGGCGTAGATAGCGGTTAAGTCATCACCCGTTGCCTCCAGCGGCAAACTGAGTGGATATTCTAATCATTCCGTGTGCTATACGCTTGTATGTATATTCTGTATTTTACCATAAAAATAAACAAAAAACAATCTGGTTCTTCGTGATTTTCGATAATTATTTACTTGACTTTATTGTGTAGAATGATATAGAATCATATCTAACAACACTAAAAAAATGTATGTCCGTCCGGCTTGCCGCATTGCGTCAACCGGCAAATAGCTTAATCGCGATTTGTGGGCGGAAAGGTTATGATAAAATGAAAATTTTGATCACAGGCGGAACCGGGGTAATCGGTGTTGCTCTTACGTCGGCTTTGGCAAAGGATGCAGGGAATAAGATATATGTTTCGTCCAGAAAAAAGAGGGACAGCAATTTTAATAACGTTGCTTTTGTGATGGGCAATGCTCACGATACCGAGTTTTTGAGCGGTTTGGACAATGATTTCGACGCGGTAGTAGATTTGATGAACTATACCCAAGATGAAGTAAAAACCTGCGTCGATATCTTATCGAAAAAAACAAAAAAATATTATTTTATAAGCTCGTGCAGGGTGTTTGGCGATTGCGATCCTATTGAAGAAGGCTCCCCGATGCTTCTGGATGTAACGGAGGATATAGTCTATAAAAAAACAAATGATTACGCTTTATCTAAGGCTCGTGAGGAACGTTTGCTTGCGCAGTATCACAATGTGACGATATTGAGACCGTATATATTACATATGGCCCGGAACGCCTTCAACTGAGTATATATGAAAAAGAGCTTTGGTTATGGAGAGCGCTAAAAGGTCATACAACCGTTATTACGGACGATATGCTCAATGCTACAACTACGATCACCTATAGTGTTGACGTCGCGGAAGCTATTGCGAAGATCGTCATGAATTGCAAAAACGAAAAAGCTATAAATATCACTACCGGCGAATCGAAAAAATGGATAGAGATTTATAATATTTATCGAGATTATCTCTCGGCGAAGAGCATAGATTTCAGACTGATGAGGATAAACAGCGACCAGCTGATACAAAAGGCCTTCCGTTCAAGCAAGTGGCAACTGTTATATGATCGAAAATATGATAGAATATTTGACAACTCTTTGCTGCTAAAAGAAACCGGAATGACTGATGAGGATTTTACAAAGGCCGATGACGGACTGAAAAAGAGTCTCGACGCTCTATGCGGCAATATGGTTTTTAAGAGTATAAACCCAATAACTAACGGATTCATGGATAGGATTACCCGCGAGAGAGGTTTGAGCAAATAGTTTTCCGGATTATCAAAAATAAAATATTTATTTATCCGCTATTGTCCGTTACCGTTGTCGTTTCTTCTTGCTTTGATTAATCGCGTTCATAGTTGATATGAAAACCTTTTTATAGAGGGAGTTCTTTACTTGACAAAAGATACCTTAATATGATATATTAAATTGAATTAGAATTTTTGAATTGGAGGTGTTTCCATGAACGACAAGACCATGGTATTTTCAATAGGCGATAATAAGGACGACCTTATCAAGGCGACTCTTAACACTGTTTACAGAGCTCTTGAGGAGAAGGGCTATAACCCGATCAATCAGATCGTCGGTTATATTCTCTCCGAGGATCCAACCTATATCACGACCTACTGTAACGCGCGTAATCTTATCAGCCGTATTGACAGAGACGATTTGTTGGAAGCACTGGTGAAATCTTATCTCCAAATTTAGACGAAAGGATGAAGTTTTTTGGCAGAGAAGCAGAAATTCCCTACCTATAAGGGCAGACCTCTCGTTCGCTGTAAGGACGAGATCTACTACGGGAATATGGACGAAGAATATGTAGTTCACTTCATAATAAAAAGCAAGAAAATGGTAAACGGGGTCGAGATTGCGGACAAGGTCACGGTGCAGCTTATGGCTACCGATCCGGGACTTTCTCCTAGGCGGCAGCTCGTCAAGTCGAGCGAGAAGCAGGGGCTTTTTGTCGCTATGGACGTCGGCGACGCGTGGCTCTCCAGGGCGCTTGCGCACAAAATATAAAATTGCGGTCGAATACAGGTCAACGCTTCTGTATTCGACCTTGCTTTAAGGAATGGTATGTATGAAAAAAACAGCCGCTGTTATGGCTTCGGTTATCGCGCTCACGTCTCTTGCAACCGCGATACCTGTCGGGGCGACTTCCTACGAGATGAAAACGCTCCCTAAATCGATGACCATTAAGGTGAACGGCGTAAAGCGAATCACCCTTAAATCCAAGGTCAGCGTGTACGATTACAACTACGGAAAATATATCACTAAGTATAAAAATGTAAAGGCTACCTTTAAAAGCAATAAGCCCTCGGTGGCTTCGGTTTCTTCCGACGGAATAGTCAGAGCGCACAAAATCGGTAAAGCCAAGCTTTCAGTAAAATATAACGGTGAAAAGAAGTATATCAATGTGAAGGTAAGCAAGAAAAAAACAATATACATAGCTCACAGAGGAGCCGAGGATATCGCTCCCGAGTGCACGCTTGTCGCGCTTCAAAAGGCGGTCGACGTCGGCTACTCGCAGATGGAATGCGATGTCTGGGTCGATAAAAGCGGCGATTTCATCGTGTTCCACGACAGCAATATGGAGCGCCTGACCGGTAAAAATATGCATATCGAGCAGCTTACGGAAACCTTACGAAAAAAGCTCCCGATAATAGGAGGAAACAACACCTCCTACTACCCGACGCAGTATATTCCAAAGGCCAAGGACGTTCTTAAGCTTGTTAACAAGAACCCCGGTATAATCCTGACTATGCATCTCAAAACCACTCTCGACGCGAATCAGGCCGCGAAGCTCGCTAAGATGATAAAGAAGTACGGAGTTGAGGACAGGATAGTTCTCTTGTCTGAAAAGGTGAACAATCTCCATTTGTACAAGGGCTACGGCTTTAAACGCGCCTACCTATGCAGATGGCGCAACGAGGCTCATCTGCTGAGAGTTGTAGACTGGGCGATCAAGAACAAGATCAATATCATATACTATAAATACTACAGTGATTTTCTACCGCCTTCGAGCTTTATCCTCAAGGCTCACGAGAATAATATCGCGATAAACTGCTTCTCGCTGAATAAGGTTTCACAGTACGAGCAGATGACAGAGCTTGGGATCAACGGAGTGATCTGCAACAAGATCCTATTTACATATGATCCGTTACTGAATCCTGCATTTGTGCCTCCTACAGAGCCACCTACCGAAGCGCCTACTAAAGCGCCGACGGAGCCTCCTACAGAGGCGCCGACAGAAACTCCTACGGCTTCTTCAACGGTTCCAGTTACGGAGCCGGTTCAGGAGCCTTCAGAGACTGCAACAGCATAAAAAAATCACCGGGCTTACGCTTTGTAAGCCCGGTTTTGTTGTGTGAAGTTATATCAATTTTTCTATAGCGAGATCTGCTCTGATAGGGGAGCCGAAGCTCCCGCTGCTCGATTGTTATTGATTGTACTTTGCGTAAAGCGCGGGAAGGTCAGTGTCCAATAAT
>CACYDK010000072.1 GCA_902773155.1 uncultured Ruminococcus sp. | reverse complement strand
CTCCACCAACCCCACGCGCTTCCAGCATCCTGTAGCCGGAACCTACAAGAAGGAATGCAACGAGCAGGGTAAGAAGTACTTCTCAGTTGCCTCCGGCGGCGGTACCGGAAGAACTCTCCATCCCGATAATATGGCCGCAGGTCCCGCTTCCTACGGTATGACCGATACAATGGGACGTATGCACTCCGACGCTCAGTTCGCCGGTTCCTCCTCCGTTCCTGCTCACGTTGAGATGATGGGCTTCCTCGGAATGGGCAACAACCCGATGGTCGGTGCGACTGTTGCGGTTGCCGTTGCTGTTCAGAACAGCCTCTAAGCATATTATCAGGACAGGCCTGATTTGAATGATTGAATAAAACTGACCGGACAGAAGTTTTGTGACCTCTGTCCGGTTTATTTATGTACCGCGAAAACGACCCGGCAGACTAAGATGTCGGGTCGTTTTGGTTTGGCAGGAAGTTACGACATATAGTGTAACTTAATATACACTAGTTGCAATAATCTCTACCAAAATAATATGTGTTGCAAGTTTAGCAGTACTCTGTGTAAGTTTGAGAAATGGCTAAACGAAAGCGGACGCGCTAATCGCGCGCGCTTTCTTGAGTTTCGCTCGGGTTAACGTGAACCATAATGTGTTTAACCTGCGGAAAGTCGCGCTCAACGGTATTATGAACGTTGTGAGCGATTTTATGAGCCTCTGAAAGAGGAATGGAACCGTCGGCGCCGATTTCAATGTCAACGTATACCTTGTTTCCGAACACTCTCGTTCTCAGCAGATCGACGCTGATCACGCCGTCGACCGACGAGGCTTTACTGTTTATTTGCCGCTCGAGCTCCTTGTCGCAGGAATGGTCGACCATTCTGTCTATAGCGTCCTTAAATATATCGAAGGAAACCTTAAGAATAAACAGACAAATTATTATACTTGCGATCGGCTCAAGGATCGGTAAGCCAAGTTTTGCTCCGCATATGCCGATCAGAGCGCCTACCGATGAGAGCGCGTCGCTGCGGTGGTGCCACGCTTCGGCCTTTAGAGATGAAGAGTCGATTTTCTTCGCGTTGATCGCGGTATACCAGAACATAGCCTCCTTTACGATAATACTCGTGACCGCGGCTATGATCGCGATTATTCCCTTGATTTCAAGTTCTCTGTAGGCTCCGCTGATTATTTTGCCGAGGGCTTCTATTCCGATGAAGGCTCCCGTGAGCGCCAGCACTATTGCCAGAATCAGCGCGGCCACACACTCAAATCTTTCGTGACCGTAGGGGTGGTCGTAATCTGATTCCTTAGTTGAAAACCGGACTCCGATAATTACAATCAGACCGCTGAAAACATCCGAGGCCGAGTGTACCGCGTCGCTTATCATAGCGCCGGAATGCGCTATGATACCGGCGATGAATTTAAACACTGTCAAAAGTACGTTTCCTGTCATACCTATGACAGATACTTTTACGGTGACGCTCTTTGTTAAATTGTTATCTGACACTAATTTATCACCTCAGTTGTCATAATAATACGCTTATTTCAACGCGATTATTACTTACTGCTCAGCTTTTTTCGGCTTTCTCTTTTTCACAGTAGGAAGCTCGTCAAGCATTGCGTTGAGAAGCTCGCATAAAGATTCGCTGTCGTCCAGATTCTCTACCAGAAGCATTTCCTTAGCTCCTTCATATGGGCTTTCCATAGCTGCCCCAGGTAAAAGCTCAACGGCCGATCTTACAGGCTTTACCAAAAACCTGTCGTCGTATATACCGCCGACGATTTTTCCCTGATAGTAAATTATGTATTCTCCCATCATTGCTCTGTAGGAGATGCTTTGCAATCCTGACAATTGCTCGAGCACATATTCAAGATATTCCTTGCTTGAAGCCATATTTACCTCCTGTTGACCGTTTTATGTTGTTATTGTATGACAAAACAGCGTCGATTTCAAGCATTGATCGAGTGTTTAGCCTATTTTTACTAAAAAAACCCAGATTGTTATCGTGAGAATCTACCACAAATTTATAATTTTTCCTTTTTTGTGCAATTTTTGCTGTTTGTTTGAATAAAATAATCTTTTAATTGTTTGTTAGATTTGAACAACTCTACAAACTTTATTTGCGCAGTGCTGACAAGTCCCGTAGTTTGTTGACTTCTTTTGAAAAAATGATATAATTATTGGGATTGAATAAAATGGATTACTGTGGATAAAACTATTTTATTCTACGTTTTTGCCGATTATCGCTTGAATAACGTCGTATAACAGGAATAGAGGTGAAGAAGCATTGAATTTGAGTGTTGAAAAAAAGTATTACTACCGTTTTTTGTGCGGAGTATTGTTAATTGCCGCTGTTACGGGAATGTTTTTATTATGTTGGTTAAAATTTACGGAAGCGCACAAGTTGGTTGGGCACTTTCAAGATGTGTCCAGTTGGATTATTTGGCCTGTAATATATGTTCTACTATATTTTTCCACAGCGCGAAGCTTACGCGGATTCAGAATAGGCGTAGAGCGTATGGCTAACACTATCGCGGCTCAAATTATTTCGATTCTTATGACTGACGTTGTTGGCGCGCTGATTTCTATGGTGCTTTTCAGCAGACCGCAATTGTTTGGCTACCTGCTTTTATGCTTTTTAGTGTTGTTTTTAGCGCAGTCATTTGTCGTTAGTTTGCTCCTGACAGTGATGTTTTTCATCCACCGAAAAATTTTTCCGCCTCTAAAGGTTGTTGAGATTTACGGCGATTATTCAAATAATCTTTTTCAGAAGGTTGACGCTTTAAAAAACAAATATCAAATCGTTGAACGCGTACACTACAGAGAAGCAGATATTGAAGAGAAACTATTGAAATATGACGCGGTACTGATAAACGATATCCCCGATCAGGAAAGAAACAATTTCCTTAAGGAATGCTTTGCAAGCGACAAACGCGTATATTTTGTTCCGAAAATCTCCGACATTTTGGTTAAGCAGTCCGAAAGATTAAACTTGATCGATACTCCTCTTGCGTTAAACCGCAACTGCGGTATCACGATGACTGAAATTGCTGTTAAACGAGCTTTCGATATTTTTCTCAGCGCGTTCGGTCTTTTGATTACTAGTCCGATTTTTGCTATAACATCGCTTGCGATTAAGCTTAACGATGGCGGCCCCGTGTTCTTTAAGCAGGAACGCTGTACCATTAACTGTAAAAAGTTTATGATTATTAAATTCCGTTCTATGATCGTTGATGCGGAAAAGGACGGTAAGCCTCATCCCGCCGGTGAAAAAGACGACAGAATCACGAAGGTCGGAAAAATAATCCGCGCCCTGAGAATCGATGAGCTTCCGCAGCTTATCAACATTCTTAAAGGAGAAATGAGCTTTATCGGTCCGCGTCCCGAACGTGTTGAGCATGTTGAGCACTATACCGCTCAGATTCCGGAATTTGAGTTTAGAAGCAAGGTAAAAGGTGGCCTGACCGGATACGCACAGGTTTACGGTAAATACAATACAACCGCTTTGGACAAGCTGAAACTGGACTTAATATATATCACCAACTACAGTTTACTTTTGGATTTCCAGATCATCATAGAAACAATCAAGATTTTGTTCCGTAAGGAATCCACCGAGGGCTTTACCGAAGAACGAGCTGCTGAAATGCATAATTCCGATACTCCGGAAGGAAAGAATAGTGAAAATCAATGAGAGTTTTAATACATATGGGAGATCCGTATCCCAACGAAGGTCCAAACGCCAAACGTATGAGAACCTTTTATGAAGCGTTCAAGGAGGCCGGACACGACGTTTGTGTGCTCGCTCCCAGTAACGGCGAAGAGGAAAAGGAAGGGCTTATTGGCTTTAAAAACGTTCCGCTTAAATCAAAAAGCAGTCTTAACCGTTTGATGAATCAGTTCTCTATAGGCTTCAATTCGGTCAAGGCGGCCAAGAAATTCGGAAAGGCGGATGTTGTTATAACTACGTCTCCTCCTGCGCTGATAAGTATATTCGGGAAGCGTATAGCGAAAAAAAGCAAAGCTAAGCTTGTATACGATGTTCGCGATATCTGGCCTGACGTTGCGTGGGAAATGGGCAGCTTCAGTCCCAAAAGCATGTATAGCCGAGTTTTTGAATGGAACCGTAATCATATGCTTAAGCATTCGGATTTGGTGACGGCGGTCAGCCAAGGAAAGGTTGAGAAGCTAAGTAACTACAGCCCGGGTTCTGATGTTGTATTTATTACCAACGGGCTTGATGAGAAGTTTTTAGAAAATTCCGAAAATCCTGAGCTGATTGAAAAGTACGGTTTGGATAAAACCTTTACCTGCGTTTATTTTGGTAATTTAGGTATGGCGCAGGGCTTGACCCAGTTGCTTGATATAGCGAAAAAGACTAAAGAACGCCAAATGCCGGTTAGCTTTTTACTGTTTGGAAGCGGAGTTGAGGAGAAAAAACTCAAGATGTATGCAGAAGAAAGCAATCTTGATAACGTATTATTCCCGGGACGGCTTCCGAATGCGGATATGTATACCGTTTTGAAGCACGCGGGTATGAGTTTTGTTCCTCTGGTAAACAAAAATCTTACCGACAGTGTTCCGACCAAGCTTTACGAGGCTCTCGGGGTAGGCTGTCCGGTTCTTCTCGCCGCGGCTGGAGAATCCGCAAACATTGTCAACGAAAGCAAGCTGGGTATCGCAGTTATGCCAAATGATGACGAGGCGCTGTGGCAGGCTTTTGAACAGATATATGAAAATAATGATTCCTTTTTGAAAATGAGGGATTACGGCCGCAAGGTGATTCTGGAAAAATATTCCAGACAAAAAGCCGCTAAGCAGATGGTAGAAGAAATTACAAAACGTTTTGGATAAAAAATATTAACGATAATAATACCGAAAAAGAAAGGATAATGAAAAATGGTAAATGTAATAGGACTTGGATACATAGGACTTCCCACGGCCTTGATGATGGCTTCTCACGGCGTCGAGGTAATCGGCACCGACTATAACGAAAAGCTTGTAAATACGCTCAACGCCGGAAGAACAACCTTTAAGGAGGACGGACTTGACGAGCTGTTTCAGGACGCTTTAAAGGCCGGAATCAAGTTCACCACAACATATCAGGTAACTGATACATACATAGTATCTGTTCCTACGCCCTATGATAAATTCAGTAAGAAGGTTGACGCTTGCTATGTTGTAGCAGCCGTCAAGGATGTGCTCAAGGTAGCTCCCAAGGGCGCCGTAGTAGTTATTGAGTCGACAGTATCTCCCGGAACTATCGAAAAATTCGTTCGTCCTGAGATCGAGGCGGCAGGTTATGTTATCGGCGAGGATATTCACCTTGTACATGCTCCTGAGCGTATCATCCCCGGAAATATGGTTTACGAGCTGCTCCACAATAACCGTACCGTCGGAGCTGACGACAAGGCGGTAGGCGAGAAGATCAAGAAGCTTTACTCCTCCTTCTGTCAGGGCGACATCGTTGTAACAGATATCAAGACCGCCGAAATGACAAAGGTTGTTGAGAACACCTTCCGCGCTGTTAATATCGCTTTTGCAAACGAGCTCGCGAAGATCTGTCGTCACGACGATATGGACGTATATGAAATCATCAAGATCTGTAATATGCATCCCCGCGTAAACATCCTCCAGCCCGGTCCGGGAGTCGGCGGTCACTGCATTTCCGTTGATCCCTGGTTCTTGGTAGGCGACTATCCGTCTCTCGCAAAGGTAATCGACGAGAGTATGAAAACAAACGACGGTATGCCCGACTTCGTTCTTAACCGTATCTATGAGATCATGAAGGAGAACGGCTTAAACGACGTTAAGCGCGTAGGTCTTTACGGCTTGACATATAAGGAGAATGTCGACGATATGCGCGAATCTCCCACGCTCCAGCTTCTTGAGAGCCAGGAGCGTCACCTCGCTACAGGACTCAAGGTTTACGATCCGTTCATCACGAGCGACGTTGTGGATAACCAGTTCCACAGCCTTGACGAGTTCCTTGACAGCGTTGACATGGTTGTGCTTATGGTCAAGCACAACGAGATCAAGGAGAATATGAACAAGCTTTCCGGCAAGATCGTGCTCGATTGCCACAATATCTGCGATCTTCCCGGCGTATATCACATTTAAGGGCAGCTATGATAGAAAAGAGAATTGAGTGGATAGATCATGTGCGCGCTATCGCTATGATCTCGATCGTACTCGGACACGCGATCGGACAATTCAGCGGAGCCAGAGAGGTTTACAGTTGGCTATACCTTTTTCACGTGCCTCTTTGCGTTGTCATTTCCGGTTATTTGTTCAAGGAAAAAGATTCGTTTAAGCAGTCTTTATCCTACGTCAAAAAAATCCTATTGAGAGAGTATGTTCCGTATTTGTTCTGGGGATTAATAAGCATTATTTTGTATCTTATAGTGGTTGACCACAGTAATCTGATGACAAATGCGCTGAATTTTATCAAGGGTTTGTTTTTCGGGAACGGAAGCTTTGGAAGAGTCGGAGAAGAAAAAGGCTATATGGTTTGGAATACCCCGCTGTGGTATCTCACGTGTATCCTTTCGATCGAGTTTGTTTCGGCTTTTCTAAGTTTAATTAAGTTTAAATACTCTCAGTTTGTATTCTTTGTTTTGTCGGTTGTAATTGGTTTTTCGTGCTATCAGTTTCTTCATCTGCATACGTGGTTTATGGAGTTTGAGACCGCAATATATCTGCTTCCGTTTTTCTATCTTGGTATTATGCTTCGAAAAGGGAAAGCGTTTTTGGACACCCTTTACTGCAAAAAGCTTGCGGCGGTCGCTTTGTCGGTTGTTTTGATAGCTGCGGGAAGCGTGATTGGTTTATTAAACGGTTCACCTACATATCTTTCGGATGTCTACGGGCATAATTATATTATTTTTCTTGTTTCCGCCGCTATGATGTGTGTAGGAATAATGGGCGTAGAGAGAGCCCTGCTGTATAACAGCAGAGCGCTGTCATATATAGGAAAAAACACCTTGTCCATACTTGTGCTTCACAAGTTTACAATAATGTTTATTTCAATAGTGCTCGTCAAGATACTTAAACAGAGTATTACGAGCGATCCTCTGATTATTATTGCCGCGGTGATTATTACGGTAGTTTCGGTGGCTGTTTCATTAGCTGTTGGAAAAGTGTTTTCGCTGTTTGCGCCTGTATTGGTAGGAAAAAACAAAGCAAAACAGAAAAGCGAAGAAATTTGACGTATGAAAGAAGCGGTGCGGAATGGGTAAGCTTTCGCTTTACTTTAACACAATAAAATATATGAAGCCCGGTCAGATCACTGCACGTATCGGCAAAAAAATCGGCGGAGGCTGTGCTCTCGACGCGGCTCCGTCTTTGAGTTACGATTCAGTTTTAAGGCTCGAGAGCCCGGAGGCGCTGGATTTTGACTCGGTGTTTCTCTCGCGTTTTCCCGTTGAAAAGCTGATGAACGACAGAATCTCCTTTCTGCACAGCGAAAAAGAATTTGACTGGACTTCAAATTGGGAATTTAAGGACAAATCTCCTCTCTGGAATTTTAACCTTCATTATTTTGAGTATCTTTTTCCTCTGATAAACGCGTGGCGCGAAACAGGCGAGAGGAAATATCTAGATAAAACCACGTCGATTATAGACGGTTGGATCGAGAATAATGCCAAGGGCGCTCAGCCCGGTTGGGCTGCCTACACAACGGCGCTGAGACTCGTTAACTGGATAAGCTATTACGGATATGTATGCGATCATATTGATGAGAGCTTTAAAAACAAGTTTCTCGATTCGCTTCATTCCCAGTATGCTTATCTGTCAAGAAATCTTGAGAAGGATATTCTCGGCAACCATTATTTTGAGGACTTAAAGAGCCTTGTAATGGCTTCTCTGTTTTTTAACGACGAGGTAGTTTTTGAAAAGGCTTTGAAGGACTTTAAAGCCGAGTGCAGAGAGCAGATACTCCCTGACGGTATGCATTTTGAGCTCAGTCCTATGTACCACAAGATAATGTTCGAGGGAGTGCTACGTGTAAACGCCGCCCTTATGGGAGCCGGAAAGTCTGACCCGGAGCTGGAGTCATATCTTCAGGTTATGCTTAACGCGGCATATTCGCTCGAGCGCGGGCTCGAGCGCGTTCCGCTTTTTAACGACGGCGGAAACAACGTCGCTAAAAGTCTCGAAGCGCTTATAAGCGCTTCAGATCAGCTGTTTGGTCTCAAGCCTGTATTTTCTCCCAAGCTCGAGGACAGCGGGTTTTACATTTTTGAGAAGGTTTATTCGGGGCACAGCTGGAAGCTGATAGTTGACGCTGGCAAGCCCGGCCCTGACTATATCCCCGGACACGCTCACTGCGACGCGATGAGCTTTGAGCTTTTCCGCGACGGTAAGCCTGTATTGGTAAACTGCGGCACCTATGCCTATCAGTGCGCTGAGCGCGGCTTATTCAGAAGCACTGCGGCTCATAACACCGTTATGATAAACGATACCGAGCAAAGCCGGTGCTGGAGCGCGTTCAGGCTGGCCGAAAGAAGCTCGATCCGGGTCGTGTCCGTAACCGATGACTCTATCACAATGGAAATGAAGGATCAGAAGGGTCAGCTTGCCGAAAGAACGATCGCCTTTACCGAAGGCGGACTCACCGTAAAAGATGTTTCGGTTAAGCCGATCAAGTCCTACGTGCATTTCGCTCGCGAAGAATATGCAGACATGATCTCCTGCGCTCAGGATAAGGTTGAGAGCAAAATGCCTTATGCTCCCGAATACGGAGAAAAGCTCGAGGTGTTGACTCATACGTATTGCTCCGACGGTGTTAATGAAATGCTTTTTGATTTTAGCGTTCCTTATATTGCCGACATCAGAAAATAAAAATATTTCGCTTACGGCGAATGATTGTAAAAAAATTGTAAACGAGGCGTATTATGACTATTTGCTTCTTACTTACTCATGTCCCAAATCCGCGGATGAACAAAAGAATAGAGATATTGAAAAAAAACGCGGAGGTTATCGTAATTTGCACGCGGCGTTCTAGCCAGAATATCTGGGAGCCCGCGCAGAATGTTGAGCATATAATTTTTGACATTGATCTGCCCAGCGCGAAGCATATTGTAAAGCGATACATGGTGTCGAAGGGCTTTGAAAAGAAAGCTTTGGAAAAGCTCGGCGAGATCAAACCGGACGTTATTTACGCAGAGAGCTTAGATACCCTGATGATAGCCGGAAAGTATAAGAAAGCTCATGATGTCCGTGTGATTTTCGAGGTTGCGGATCTTCGTGAGAATTACATAGTAAAGCCTAAAAAACCAGTTGACAGGATCATTACATCAATGCTTTTGAAAAAAGAGAAAAAAGCATTCAAGAATGTCGACAGGCTCGTTGTAACGTCTCCTAAGTTTTATGACGTTCACTATTACGAGCTGATCTCAAAGGATAAAATGCTGTTCATTCCCAACGCTCCCGACCTTACGGCCTTTAAAAGCTATATAAAAAAGAGCACGG